>NZ_JBFULY010000005.1:0-233171 GCF_054049655.1 Cellulomonas sp. P5_C5
AGCTCGAGGAACCAGCCGTCCTCGTGGCCGCGGGCGCGGGCGGCCGCACCCGCGGCGTCGCGGGCGTCGTCGGGCAGGCCGTCGAGCTCGTGCTCGTCGGTGACCAGGACCCCGGCCGCGTTGGTGGCGGCCAGCAGGAGGCGGCCGAACTCGGCCTCGAGGCTCATGATCTCGGCGTTCAAGGCCCGCAGACGGTCCTGCGACGCCTCGTCGAGCCCGACGCCGGAGCGCACGAACTTCGTGTGCGTGCGGTGCAGCAGCCATGCGGTGTCGGGCTCGAGCTCGAGCGCACCGGAGTCGACGTCCGCCTGCAGCGCGGCGACCCGGGCGAACAGGCGCGGGTCGAGGTAGATCGCGTCGAGATGGGCGGAGAACTGCGGGGCGAGCTCCTCCTCGATCGCGTCCAGCCCGGGGCTCGAGTCGGCGCTGGACTGGTTGTAGAACGCCTCGACCGCCCGGTGCAGGAGCCGGCCGGAGCGTTCGAGCGCCTCGAGCGTGTTCTCGATCGTCGGCGTGGCGGGGTCGGACGCGATCGCCTCGACCTCCGCGCGCTGCTCGGCCATGCCGGCGAGCAGGGCCGGGCGGTAGTGCTCCTCGCGGATCCGCGTGAAGTCGGGGAGCCCGTAGGGAAGGGTGGACGGGATGCCGAACGGATTGTCGGCGGCGAGGTCGGTCGGCTGCATGGCGCTCATCATTGCCGACGGGTCCGACGTCCGCCGCCCGTCAGGACGTGCGGGCGAGGAACGCGTCCTCCGCGGCGTACGCGAAGAAGTCGCCCATCGCCCCCATCCGGACGAAGCCCGGGAACGCCTCGCGCCAGTCACCGTCCGCCGCGGCCTCGGCCAGCCACGCGACGCAGGCGCCGACGGTGTCCGCGTAGCCGCCGGGCGCGACGTACCCGAGCTCGTCCGCCGCCCGACGCAGGTCGAGCACGAGCGGCCGTGGCACGGACCAGGGCGTGAGCCCGACCCCGTCCACCGGGTCGCCCGCGACGGTCACCAGGCGCGACGTGACGCCCATGGCCGCGTCGACCGCCGCGGCGATCTCGGCGACCGTCAGCGCCTGCGGGTCGGCGGCGTTCAGCACCCGGTCGCCGGGCTGCTGCGCCGACAGCCGCACCAGCTCGCCCAGCACCGCGGTCGAGGTCGTGTGGAACCTGCTGAGCCCGTCGTGGGCGAGCACCCGGACGTCGCGGCCGTCGAGCACCCGCTTCACGAACGTCCACTCGCGCGGCTGGAGGCACCCGGGACCGTGGATGGCGCCGGGGCGCAGGATCGTGGTGGGGACGGACGACGCCGACCAGGCCTGCTCGAGGGCGACCTTCCCGGTGGCGTACGAGTCGCGTCCCGGGCCGACGGTCGGCTGGTCCTCCGAGATCGGCACGGGGAACGACCCGAACTCGTCGGACTCGAGGCCGTCGCCCGCGTCGTCGACGTACACGGCCGCGCTGGAGACGACGACCGCCGACCCGATCCGGTCGGCCCGCTCGATCAGCGGGGTGGCCTGCCGGTCGTCGTAGGCGACCACGTCGACCAGCACGTCGACACCGCCGGACAGGGCCTCGTCGAGAGCCCCGGGATCCTCGCGGTCGCCCCGCACGAGCCGGGCGTCGCCTGCGTCCGCCGCGTGCCGGGCCAGGACCCGCACGTCCCAGCCGTCCGCGAGCAGCGCGGGCACGACCGCCCGGCCGATCTGCCCCGTGCCACCGATCACCAGTGCCGTCGCCATGGACCGAGGCTAGGCGAACGCCCCCGCCGGGGCTGCGTGCGTCGGGTAGCCGTGCGCCTGCCCGACCGCGGCGTTGTAGAGCTGGCCGCCGTGCGTGGTCAGTCCTGCGCCGAGCGCCGGGTCCGCGGCCGTCGCGGCGGGCCAGCCGAGGTCCGCGAGGGCGCTCAGGTACGGCAGGGTCACGTTGGTCAGCGCACGGGTGGAGGTGACCGGGACAGCCCCGGGCATGTTGGCGACGCAGTAGAAGACGGAGCCGTGCACCCGGAAGGTCGGGTCGTCGTGCGTGGTGGCGCGGGTGTCCTCGAAGCAGCCGCCCTGGTCCACCGCGACGTCGACCAGGACGGAGCCCGGCCGCATGCGGGAGACCAGCTCGTTGGTGACGAGGTGCGGTGCGCGGGCGCCCGGCACCAGGACCGCGCCGATGACGAGGTCGGCGTCGAGGAGCTCGCGCTCGATCGCGTAGGCGCTGGACGCGATGGTGCGGACGCGCCCACCGAAGGCGGAGTCCGTGTCCCGCAGCCGCGGCATCGACAGGTCGAGGACCGCGACGTCGGCGCGCATGCCGACGGCGATCTCGGCCGCGTGCCGGCCGACCACCCCGCCGCCGAGCACGACCACCTTCGCGGCGTCCACGCCGGGGACCCCGCCGAGCAGGACACCGGCGCCGCCCTCGTTCTTCATCAGGTGGTAGGCGCCGACCTGGGTGGAGAGCCGTCCGGCGACCTCGCTCATCGGGGCCAGGAGCGGCAGGGAGCCGTCGGGAAGCTGCACGGTCTCGTACGCGATGGACGTGGTCCCGGCCGCGAGCAGCGCGTCGGTGGCCGGGCGGTCCGCGGCGAGGTGCAGGTACGTGAACAGGACGAGGTCCTCGCGCAGGTGGCCGTACTCCGACGGGACGGGCTCCTTGACCTTGCAGACGAGGTCGGCGCTCCCCCAGACCTCGGCGGCATCGGTCAGGATCGTGGCACCGGCGGAGGCGAACTGCTCGTCGGTGATGGCCGACCCCGCCCCGGCGCCCGCCTGCACCAGCACCTGGTGACCTGAGCCGACCAGCTGGTGCACGCCCGCGGGCGTGAGCGCGACGCGGTACTCGTGGTTCTTGACCTCGCTGGGGATGCCGACCTTCATGGTGGTCTCCGTCCGGACTGGTCCTCGGCAGTTCTCACCATTCTGAACTTCCTGTGTTGCGATCAGATGACTATGCCCGAAGATTCGCTAGATTCGCTTCATGTCCGTCGTTGATTCGTCCAGATCCTCGCCTGCCGGTCCGCACCGAACCGCGTTCGGCGCCGTCGAGCTCGACGACGTCGACCGGCGTCTGCTGAGCGAGCTGGAGCGCGACGGGCGGATCTCGAACAAGGAGCTGGCGGCGCTCGCGGGGATCGCCCCCTCGACGTGCCACGCCCGGGTGCGGGCCCTGCGCGAGTCGGGCGTGCTGCGCGGCTTCCACGCGCAGGTGGACCCGGAGGCGGTCGGTCGCGGGCTGCAGGCGATGATCGCGGTGCGGCTGCAGCCGTCCGCTCGGGCCCGGCTCACCGAGGTGGCGCACCGGCTGGCGCAGCGGCCCGAGGTGCGGGACGTGTACCTGCTCGCGGGCGTCGACGACGTGCTGGTGCACGTGGCGGTGCGTGACTCCCCCGAGCTGCGGGCATTCGTTCTGGAGCACCTGAGCACCCGCCCGGAGGTCGCCCACACGCAGACCAGCCTGGTGTTCGAGCACGTGCACGCCCCGGGCACCGCGTCCATCTGATCAGCCGGCCACCCGGGCCCAGACGCCGGCCCGACCGAGGATCTCCCGCGCGCCGGGCTCGTCGCCCAGCTGGTCCCAGACCCAGAGGGCGGACTCGGTGCACCGCGCGAACGCCCAGGCGGCCACCCGGTCGGGGTCGAGGTCGAGCAGCCCTGCGAGCAGCGCCACCCGGTCGCGCAGCACGGCACCCGCGTCGGGATGCGCGAACGGGTCGTCGATCTGCTCGAGCAGTGGCCACAGGTCGTACGCCGGGTCGCCGCGCAGGGGCTTGGGGTCGATGGCGAGCCAGGCGCGCTCCCCGGCGGCCAGGATGTTCCCGGGGTTGAGATCACCGTGCACGAGCGCGCCCGACGGTCCGGGCAGGGCGCGCAGCAGGTCGGCCGCGTCCGCGACGTCGACCCCCAGTCGTCGGCCTCGCTCCTCCAGCAGGTCCGCCCAGCCGGCGCAGACGTCGACCATCGCCGGGACGGCTGCGTCACCCGCGACGGACCACAGCGACCGAGCGACACCGGCAGCCGCGGCCAGCCGCTCGTGCGCGCTCCCCGGCGCGCGCGACAGCGGGGTGCCGGGCTCGACGCGCTCGAGGAGCAGCGCCCAGTCGTCCTCGTGCGCGTCGAGCAGCTGCGGGACGCCGTGCCCGTGCCACGCGCGCAGCGCCACCGCCTCGTGGCGCGCCTCGTCGTGCGGGAACGAGAGCTTGAGGACCACCGACCGGCCGTCCGCGCAGGTGGCCGGTGCGCACCACGACGCCGCCCCGTCGGTGAACGGGTGCGCGAGGCGCAGCGCCCACCGTGCGCACGCCCGGGCCACCAGGTCAGGCAGCCGCCCGACCCACTCGGCGCCGGCGGGTGTCCGACCGACACCGCCGCGCAGGATCCCGGGTACCTCGACGCCCGACAACCGTTCCCCCGTCCGCCTGCACCTTCGCTCGTTCGTTCCAGTATCGAGGTCGCCGTATGCGATCCTGCGGCGACCGACGTCGGACGAGGAGGTGACGGAGTGCACGCAGGAGACCCGCAGGGCCTGAACCCCTGGGTCGACGCCCGCGGTCACCACCCGCACCCCCTGCTCCTGCCGCACCCGCGCACCAACCCCGTCGAGGAGGACGTGGTGCGCTTCCACGGCCCTCCGGTGCGCGTCCGTCGCGGCCCGCGGCCCGCCGTGCTCCTGGTCGCCCTCCTCCTGGCGGGTCTCGTCGCGGTCGGCGGCCGGTGGTGGATGTCCTCGGCGGCTCTCGGCCCCCCGGCGGGTCTGGAGGAGGCGGCGTTCCCCCTGGGGGCACCGCCGTCGGGCAGCCTGGGGTCGGGCGGCTTCGCGTTCACCGCCGTGCAGCCCGACGGCGACGGACCTGTCGCGTACAGCCCGTGCCGCCCGATCCACTACGTCGTCCGACCGGACGGCGCACCCGCCGACGGCGCGGAGCTCCTCCGGACGGCGGTCGCCCGGGTGTCCGTCGCGACCGGGCTGCAGTTCGTGGAGGACGGTCCCACGCAGGAGGCACCCAGCACGGACCGGCAGGCGTACCAGCCCGACCTGTACGGGTCCCGCTGGGCACCCGTGCTCATCGCCTGGTCGACGGCTGAGGAGTCACCCGAGCTGGCTGACGAGGTCGCCGGGATCGCCGGGTCCGCCTCCGTGACACGTGCCGGCCGGACCGTCTACGTCACCGGCTCCGTCACGCTCGACAGCCAGGACATCGGCGCGCTCGCCGCGGCACCGGCCACCCGGGCGACCGCGCTCGGCGTCATCACCCACGAGCTCGCCCACCTCGTCGGCCTCGACCACGTCGACGACCCGACGCAGCTCATGTACCCGAGCACGAGCGTCATCCGGTCCAGCTTCGGCGCCGGCGACCTGGCGGGGCTCGCGGCGCTCGGCACGGGCGAGTGCGCGCCGGACGTCTGACCGAACCCTTCACACGCGGTCCGCACGACCTCTCACGGAACTCCCAGGTCCGTTGCGTACTCTCGCCACGGCCCGCGTCGTCACCCTCCGCCTCTGAGGAGCCCGTCATCCACCCTCGCCCGATCGTGCTCGTGCACGGCACCCGGACCTCGTCCGTGATCTGGCGTCGGCAGGTGGAGGCTCTCGAGCGCTCGGGCCACCACACGGTGGCCATCGACCTGCCGGGACACGGTCGCCGCTCGCACGAACGCTTCAGCCTCGACGGCGCCCTGGCGGCCATCGACGACGCCGTCGAGTCCTGCCCCGCGCCCCCGCTGCTGGTCGGGCTCTCCCTCGGCGGCTACACGAGCCTCGCCTACGCGCGGCAGCACGAGCACAAGATCGCCGGCGTCCTGCTGGCGGGCTGCTCGACGGAGATCAAGGGCAAGCCGCTCGCGGCGTACCGGCGCGCGTCCGGGATGCTCGCGCGGACGCTGCGGCTGGGCGGCCCCGACTGGCACGTCGTGACCGACATGCTCCGGGCGCTCGCGGGCTACTCGCCGCTGGCGGACCTGCGCCGTACCGCGGTCCCGGTGTGGCTGGTGAACGGTCGGCGGGACCCGCTCCGGCTGGACGAGCGCCGCTATCTCGAGGCGCGACCGGGGACGCGGCTGACGGTCGTCCCGAACGCCGGTCACGATGTGAACGCTCACGCTCCGGTCGCCTTCAACCGCATTCTCTTCGACGCCCTGCACGAGCTGCGCCACCGCGGCGGCGTCGCCCTCGCGTGAGACGCGTGCTCGGCGAGGCACAGTAGGGGCGTGGACCCCGCGCAGCTCGCCGACGCCTCCCGGCTGCGGACCCGAGCGACCGTGCTGCACGCCGACGCGGACTCGTTCTTCGCCGCCGTCGAGCAGCGTGACAAGCCGTCCCTGCGCGGCCGACCGGTGCTGGTGGGCGGGACCGGCCCGCGCGGCGTCGTCTCGACCGCGTCCTACGAGGCCCGCCGCGCGGGAGCACGCTCCGCGATGTCGATGAGCCGCGCCCGTCGGCTCAGTCCCGCGGCGGCCGTCCTCTTCCCCCGCTTCGAGGCGTACTCGGCGTACTCGCGCCTCATCATGGCCACCCTCGGGACGCTGTCGGAGCTGGTGGAGCCGCTGAGCATCGACGAGGCCTTCGTCGACCTGGAGGCCGGCCCGTTCGCCGACGACCCCGCCGGTGCGGCCACCGACGTCCGGGCTCGGATCCGCGAGCTCACCGGGCTGGCGGTCTCCATCGGCATCGGCCGGACCAAGCTGGTCGCCAAGCTGGCCTCCGACGCCGGCAAGCCGGACGGGCTCCTCGTGGTCGAGCCCGCCGACGAGGACGACTTCCTGCTGCCCCTGCCGGTGCGCGCCGTGCCCGGCATCGGACCGGCGACGGCGGCGGCCCTCGAGCGGCTCGACGTGCGCACGGTCGCGGACCTGCGCCGGCAGCCGCTCGACATCCTCACCATGACCGTGGGCGAGTCGTCCGGCGTCAACCTGTTCCGGCTCGCCCGCGGCATCGACCCCCGGCCCGTCGCGCCCAGCGGTGAGCGCAAGTCGGTGGGGGCGGAGCGCACGTTCGCGCAGGACATCTTCGGGACCGACCTCATCACCGCCGCCGTCGACCGCGTCACCGACGAGGCGCTGCGTCGCCTGACCGCCCACGGGGGTGGCGCCCGGACGGTGGTGGCCAAGGTGCGGTTCGCCGACTTCACGACGCTGACGCGGTCCGTGACCCTCCCGCAGCCGACCGCCGAGCCCACCGAGCTGCGCGCCGCCGCGCACCAGGCCGCGCGCGCCGCGGGCATCAGCGACTCCGTCCGGCTGCTGGGCGTCTCGTTCCACAACCTGTCCGCGCACGCGCAGCTCACCCTGCCGTGGGACGACGACGACGAGCCCGTGCCGCTCGTCCTGGAGGAACCCTCGGACGGACAGGTGGTGCTCGGTCTGCTCACCGAGGAGAACGCGCGTCCCGGCCTCGACGTCGAGCACGACACGCTCGGCCGCGGGTGGGTGGTGCACGTCCGGGGACGGCAGGCGACGGTGCGGTTCGAGAGCGTCGACACCCCGCCGGCCCGTTCCCAGGTGGTGGACCTGGACGCGGACCCGCTGCTGCTCGTACCGCCGTTGCCTCCTACGCTCGACGGATGACCGTGCGCAACATCCAGACCGCGCTGGACCAGGTGCCTGCACCCTGGCAGCCCCACCTCCTCGCCCGGTTCAACGACCACGAGGTCAAGGTGGTCAAGCTGCACGGCGAGTTCGTCTGGCACACCCATCCCGACACCGACGAGATGTTCGTCGTCGTCGCGGGGTCCCTGACCATCCAGCTGCGCGACGGCGACGTGGTGCTCGGCCCGCAGGACGTCTACGTGGTCCCGCGCGGCGTCGAGCACTGCCCGAGGGCCGACGAAGAGGTCTCGGCGCTGCTGGTGGAGCTGGCCGGGACGCGGAACACGGGCGATGCCGGCGGCGCCCTGACGTCAGAGGTGCGGGAGCTGCCCGGCTAGCCGTGCGACCCGCTCCGCCACGTTCTCCCACGCCGCGGGCGACACCCCGGGGTGCGCGTCTCGCTCGACGACCGCGAGCGCGTCCTCGATCTCGTGCAGGGTCTGCGCGACGGTCCGCTGGGCACGCCGTGGCGCCATCCCCCAGGCTCGCCCCTCGTCGGCGAGGTCGTCGGCCGTGATCGACGCGATGGCGTCCTTGCCGGCCACCTCGAGCGCGAGCCGCCCGGAGGAGACCGTCGTGTGCTCGTGCATCGAGATGTCGTAGGCCGGCGCGAGGTTCAGCCGGGCGCCGTCGGGGTGGCGGACGAACGCGTGGTTCTTGGCGTGCGCGTCGGTGTTGCCGATGACGACGGTGAAGGCGACCAGGCGCAGGAGGTCGTCCGTCCGGGCACCGCCGTCGGTCAGGACGCGCGCTGCGGCGGCGTACGACGGCAGGGCGCGGCCGCGCTGGAACTTGCGCTCGGGGTCGGACGTGTTGATCCCGAGCGCCTGGGCGAGGTCCTCCTGGTGGATGCGGCCGGTGGAGGTCGCGTCGGGCACTCTGTCGTACCGCGACACGACGATCGCGCGCACGTCGTCGAACTGCTCGATGTGGGCGTCGACGCTGGTCAGGCCGAGGCGTCGGGCGAGGTCGAGCGATGCGGCCTCGGTGTCGATGAGGTCGCGGGTCGGGGACTGCGCGGACCGCGACAGCTTGATGATGTGTGTCGACGCGGCACCTGCGCGGACCCTCGCCCACCCGCCGTCGTGCCAGGCGAGGGCCACCTTGGGCTCCATGCCGGCGAGCGAGGTCAGCGAGTCGAGCCGGCTGTCCACCGTCCCGTAGGACGCGGACTGGCGCAGCATCGCGGCGACCTGCGCCCTGTCGACCGGTTCGAGGTGAGCGGTGGTCGCGGGGTCGGGGGCTCCTTCGTCGACGAAGACGAGCGCGCCGGCGGTGTCCTTGCCGTAGACGCTCAGGATGCCGAGGGTGTCGTCCGGGTCGATGCGGTGCTCGACGGCCATCGCGGTGCGGGTGCGCCCCTCGGGGAGAAGGCCCTCCAGCCACGCCCTGACCCGTGCGGAGTGTGTCCCGTCAGTGGTGTCGAGCGGGAGGAGGTGCGAGGCGACGCGCGACCCGGTTCCCCAGCGCTCGACGGCGGCGTCGCTCCACGTGAGGTGGAGGCGGTCGTCGCGGCTGGTGACGGTCGCTGCTCGGGTGCCGTAGAGCCAGACGTCGAGTGCGCGGCTCATCGCTGCTCGGCCTTGAGCACGATGTCGAGCTCGCGCAGCAGGGCGAAGAGCCGGTCGGTGTACAGGCTCGGCTTTCCCTGCTCGATCTCGACGACGTAGCGGCGGGAGATGCCGAGCTCCTCGGCGAGCTCGGCCTGGGTCAGCCCGCGCTGGAGCCGTCGGTCGCGCAGGAAGTCGCCGAGGTCGGTGGGGCGGGTGACCCATGCCCAGGCTGTGGGAGCCTCCATCGGTCCTCCATGTGCGGATATCGTGTCATCTCTGTTTGAGACACACTATCGTTACATGGGTCTGGTGTCACCTTATCGTGACGGCTGCGTGAGCGCCTCGACCCGGGCAACCACCTCCGGCCACGACCGCTGCGGCGGCACACCGTGGCCTGCACCGGCGATCACCACGAGCTCTGCACGCGGGATCTCCCGTGCGAGCGCCTCGCCGTGCGCCAAGGGGAACAGCGGGTCGTCGTCGCCGTGCACCACGAGCGTGGGGACCGCGATCTCCCCGAGCCGGTCGTCCCAGGGCGGGCCGGGGTCGACGAGGAACGGGTTGGTGGTCGCCGCCCGCAGGTCGTTCGAGCGGTCTACCGTCCGCTGCGCGATCACCCGCTGGAGCGCCTCGTCGTACCCGCCGCGCTGGAACGGCCGCTCGAGCTCGGTCAGGTACGCGACGACCTCGTCCCGGTCGTCCCAGTCGGGCTCGCCGGCCCCGCCGTCGAAGAACGCGCGCAGGTCGTCGGACATCCCCGGCAGCCCCGCCGCACCGGGGGTGCTGCTCACCAGCGTCAGGGTCGCCACCCGGGCCGGGTGGTCGAGCGTCAGGAGCTGGCCGACCACGCCACCGCCCGAGACCCCCAGCACGTGCGCGCGGTCGACGCCCTCGTCGTCCAGGACCGCGAGCGCGTCGCCCACCACGTCGCCCGTCCCGTAGCCCGGCTCCCCCACCGGCCACGTGGTCGACCGGCCCTGGTCCCGCGCGTCGTAGCGGAGCACCCGGTGGTGCCGTGCGAGCCGGTCGACCAGCCCGTCCGGCCACGCGACCAGCGAGCAGCCTGCACCGTGCACGAGCAGCAACGGCTCCCCGGCACCGCTCGCGTCGACGCACAGCCGCACGCCGTCGGCCACGTCGACCATCCGCTCCGTCACCGGAGCGCCTGCCTGCTGCGGCGGTCGTTCTCCTTCTCGATCGCCTCGACCAGCTCGCCCTTGCGCATCCGCGAGCGCCCGACGATGCCGAGCTCGGTGGCGACGTCGTACAGATGCGCCTTGCTCGCGTTGGCGTCGACCCCGCCTGCCGTCGGCGCGTCCGAGCCGTACCCCTCCTCGGCGTGCTGGTCGGACGGCCCGTGCTCCGCCTTCGGGCGCCAGCTGTCGCCGACCTTCTCGTGGGAGTGCTTCAGGGCGGCGAAGGCGACACGGTGCGCGCGCTCCTCGTCGCCGTCGTACTGCTCGATCGCCGCGTCGTACGCGTGCGCGAACGTTCGCTGTGCCAGCTCGTCGGAGCGCTGCAGCGTGCTCGGCAGCTCGCTCTGCTTCGCGGCCCCGGATCGTGTGGTCTTGGGCACGGGCTCACCCCCGTCTCGGCGTCCCGACGATCGTCACCCGCCGGACGCACCGTCGCCACTGGGCCTTAGGTCCGTGGTCGAGCGCCTGATCGCCTCGGATGATGGCAGGACCGGACAATCCGCAGACCAGGAGCGTGACGTGAGAGACGACGACGTGCGAGGCCGAGCCATCGCGATCGAGGGCATCGACGGCGAGGTCCGCGTGTACCGGCGCCACCCGAACGGCGGCGGGCTGGTCGACATCGACGCGACCGTGGCCGACGGTGCCGCGGTGCACGCATCCGCGTACGTCGAAGCCGGCTCGGTGGTCGGCGACGGCACCCGGGTGGGCCCCGGCTGCTGGATCGAGTCCGGCGTGACCCTCGGCGCCGACGTCACGGTCGGTCAGAACGTGCACCTCGGCGCCGACTCCCGGGTGGGCGACGGCGCCCGGATCGGTGTGAACGCCCGGATCGGCGCGCGAGCGGTCGTCGCCCCCGGCGCCCGGGTCGCCCACGACGCCCGCATCGCCGACCGCGACGTCGTCCTCGGCGACCGTCGCCGGCCGCCGAGGACGGACTTCGAGACCGCGGCCTAGGCTCAGCCGGCCTCGGACTTGGCCGCCTCCGCGGCGGCCTTGATCTCGTCGGCCTCGACCTTGTCGATCGCCTTCTCGACGATGGCGTCCGCCTTCTCCAGCGCCTTGCGGATCTCGACGGCGCCCGGGTCGGAGACGAGCGCCAGGAGGCCCGAGTGCCCCGGCTGGATCGCGTCCTGGAGCTCCTCGGCCAGCCCCTTGCGGTGGCTCAGCTCACGGGCCTTGCCCGTCGCCGCGCCGACCGCACCCAGGACCGCGGCGCTCCCGATGATCGACGGCGGGAAGATCAGACCCAGCGCGACGCCTCCGACGACACCCCACTTCAGCCCGTGCCGGGTGCTGTGGTCGGTCGCCTTCTGGATCTCCAGGGTGCCGTCCTGCGCGCGGGAGACGACGATGACGCCGTCGATCTCGAGCGTCCGGCCGTCCTCGATCGACTTGAGCGCCTCGTACGCGGCCAGGGCCGTGTCCGTGTCCGCGAAGTCGGCCACGAAGAGGGTGTAGGCGCCGTCCGAGAGGGCGGCGACGACGTCGGTGGGCTGGTCGTCCGACATGAAGAGCTCCTTGATCTGCAGAGAGTCGATGTCCGTGGTGCGCTATCGACCGTAGACCAGGTCTCCAGCCGCAGACAGGGGGCAGTTCCGGCGCCCGGTCCGTGCCGGTGGGGTGAGACAGCGGTGGTCGGATGTGGGTGGCATGCGGTCTGATCGTGTCCAGCAGCCGCGCGGCGCGTGCGCGGCCACGACCCCTGGAGGACCCCGATGGCGACGATCGTCTCCACCCTGTTCATCTCGCTCGACGGCGTGGCCGAGATCGACCCGGCGTGGCACTTCCCCTACTTCGACGCGAACATGGGCGCCGCCGTCGGCGGGGACTACGAGGACGTCGACGTCCTCCTGCTCGGACGCGTGACCTACGACAGCTTCGCGGGCGCCTGGCCCGACCGCGAGACCGCCGGCGGGGAGGACGCCACGTTCGCGGCGTCGCTCGGGGACATGCGCAAGGTCGTCGCCACGCGCGGCAGCCACGACCTCGGCTGGCGGAACGCCGAAGCCGTCCAGGGCGACCTCGTCGAGGCCGTCACGGCGCTCAAGGCCGACCCGACCGTCGGCAAGATCCTGATCGCGGGGTCCCTCTCCGTCGTCCGTCAGCTGCTCGGTGCCGGGCTCGTGGACCAGCTCAGCCTCCTGGTCCACCCCGTCGCGGCCCGCCACGGCGAGCGGCTGTTCGACGAGGGCGACTCCATCTACCCCCTGCGGCTGCTGCGCTCCGACGTCTTCCCGACGGGCGTCGTGCACCTCGTCTACGCACCCAGCGAGCTGCCCGGCACCCAGACCTACGACGACGTCACTGACAAGGTGCCGGGCGCCGACAGCTAGCCCGCCTCCGGGTCGGATCCCTGGGCCGCCCGTCCGCCGTCGACGGGGAGCACGACGCCGTTGACGAAGCTCGCCTCGTCGGACAGCAGGAAGGCGACCGCGTCCGCGACCTCGTGCGCTGCGCCGACGCGGCCGAGCGGGTGCAGGGCCGCCATCTGCGCGTCGACCCGCGGGTGCTGCTCCCGGTAGGCCTCGTAGCGCGCCGTGCTGACCGACCCGAGCGCGACGGCGTTGGTGCGGATCCCGGCCGGGCCGTGGTCGACGGCGACGGCCCGGGTCAGGCCCTCCACGGCCGCCTTGGCCGTCGAGTAGGGCAAGGCGCCGCGGACCGGCCGGAGGGCCTGGTGGGAGGACACGTTCACGATCGCGCCCGGTCGGGAACACGCCAGGAAGTGGTTCACCGCCGTGTGGCAGCCCGTGACCGCGAGCGCGACGTTGGCCGTGACCATCGCGAGCACCTCGTCGCTCGTCGAGGCATCGAGCGTGGTGTCCCGGAAGAGCGCCGCGTTGTTGACCCACCCGACGAGCGGGGCCCGCGACTCCGCGCGCGCCGCGGCTCGCTGGGCCACGTGCGCCTCGCGCGCGTCGCCGGAGACCAGGGTGACCCGGGGATCCTGCCAGTCGAGCGCGTCGACGACGTCCAGGACGACGACGTGGCCGCCCTGCGCCAGCCGGCTCGCGATCGCCCGGCCGACACCTCGGTTCCCACCGGTCACCACGTAGGAGCGTTCGGTCACGAGTGCGGCTGCTTTCCGGTCGTCGCGCGCGGGCAGGGACGCCCCATGCTCTCGCGCACCCTCGTGGTGGAACACGCTGCGCCGCTAGGCTCGATCGTCGTCATCGACGACGTCGGACGACGGCTGCGCGACTCCCCCTCGCACGGCACGACACCGACCGTCGACGCCGACCTCGGCTGATCCGCCCGTCACGTTCGGAGGCCACCATGCCGCTGCCCGACGGAGTCCAGGCGTCGGTGGTGCCCGTTGACGGTGCCGTCAGCACCCGCGGCACGGACACCGGTACGCCGGCGGGAGCCACGGTCGCGACGCCGTTCGCCCTCACGAGCCCCGCCGTCGCCGACGCCGTGACCGAGTGGTGGTGCTACCCCGTCGCCACCTACGTCGCGTCGCCGTTCCAGCGGACCGTGTTCGGTGCCATCTCCTCGACCGGGACGATCCTCGCGTGCGAGCTCACCCACGGCACGGGGATCACCCGGCGCTACGAGGTGGCGGCGGCCGGGGTCGACGACCACAACGCCCCCGCCCTCGTGCTCGCCGCGGGCCGTCGTCCGCTCATCGCGTGGACGAACCATGACGGGGACGCCCTGCTGCGGTTCAAGGTCGGCGCAAGGTCCGGCGACCTCGCGTCGCTGGTGAACGCTCCGGAGGTCACGTTCGACGCGACCAGGCCGACGTCCTACACGCAGATCCACCACATCGCACACCTGTCCTCGGCGGCGTCGGACGTCTACTGGGTGTTCTTCCGGTACAGCTCCACGTCCTGGTCGTTCCTGCCCGTCACCGTCACGCACGCCACCGGCGCCCTCGCGTTCGGCACCCGCCGCGGCATCTTCACCACGCCCGGCAAGAAGTGCTACGCGATCACCGCACCCGGACATGTCGCCGCAGGGGGCAACCAGGTGATCCGGGTCGCGTTCGGCTTCAACCCCGACGCGGTCAGCAACGCAGTCCGCGTCTTCGACATCGACGTCGTCACGGGCGCCATCACCTCGGACCAGAACCCCGGGATGGTCGCCACGATGGCCGGCACGGGAGCGAACTTCCCCCTCACCGAGGCGCTCGCCCCGCTCCTGCCCGACACCGGCCCGGCCACCGAGCGTCGGCTCTTCTACGTCCGTCCTGGTCCCGACCTGCCCGCCGTCGCCTACGCGGAGTGGCCCGCCGGGGCTGCCGACTCGGCCACCTACTACGTCATCGAGAAGGTCGGCGGATCCTGGCGTCCACGGGTCTCGCTCGGACCGGCCGGGCCTCGCGTCGGCTACACGGCAGCGGCCAACTACCTCGCCGGCCTCGCCTTCGAGAACCCGTCCCAGGACGGCGTCGTGATCCGCGCCACCTCGCTCGCCGGGGTCGACAGGGTGGACCGGCTCTGGCCCGTCGGCGGCGGTGGGTACAGCGCCGACGCGGTCCTCACGCAGGCCACCACGGAAGGCCGCCTCGTGCGTCCGTACGCTCCCCTGAACGGTGGACCCGTCCGGGTCGGTGCGGTCAACATGACGAGCTACGGCGCCACCGGGTTCACGGAGTTCGCCGGGATCATGCGATCCCTCTGAAGTGCGCTCGGGAACAGCGAGGTGCTCCGGACTGTGCCCGTGTGCTTGTCGGTCCTCCGACGAAGAATGCCCCCGGTCTGCGTCTCCGCAGATCAGGGGCATCTTCGTCGCTGTCTCAACGAGTGTCCGGAGGGGGACTTGAACCCCCACGCCCTTTCGGGCACTAGCACCTCAAGCTAGCGCGTCTGCCATTCCGCCACCCGGACAGGTGGACCGCAGGGCACCCGGAGGCGCCCTCAGGTGCGGCAGAAAAGATAGCACGGCGCGGCGGGCGGGCACGCATCGGCCCCCGGGGGCAGACTGGCCGCAGGCGCCGGGACCCGGGCGTCCTCGGCCGTGATGCAGGGAGCCAGATGACCGACGCGAGCAGCTCGACGGGCCGTTCGCCGGCCAGCCCGACGGCCCGGAAGGTCGCCGGTGCGCGGCGCAACCCGAGCGTCTACGGCACCGAGCACACGGCACCGCGGTGGTTGCGCAGCGCGGCGGGCACCTCGTGGCGGCTGCTCGTCGTCATCGCGATGGTGGCGCTGATCTTCTACGTCACGGGTCGGGTCCAGCTGCTGTTCGTGGCGGTGTTCCTCGCGTTCGTGTTCACCGCGGTCCTGCGGCCGGTCGTCGACTTCCTGGCGCGCTGGTTGCCGCGAGGGCTGGCCACGGCGCTGGCGCTGCTCGGCGGGATCGTGTTCTTCCTCGGCCTGCTGACGTACGTGGGCTACTCGATCGCCAACCAATGGGCGGACCTCACCGAGCAGTTCAGCGACGGCATCGGCCAGATCACCGACTTCCTGGAGAACGGGTCGCTGCCCTTCAGCATCACCAACGAGCAGATCGCCGAGTGGATCAGCAACGGTCAGAAGTGGGTGCAGGAGCACGCGGGCGACCTGGCCGGTCAGGCTGCCGCGGGGGCCGGCTCGGTGGTCGAGGTGTTCACGGCGCTGGCCCTGGCCATCTTCTGCACGGTGTTCTTCCTGGCCCGTGGCCGCGAGATGTGGACCTGGTTCCTCAACCAGCTCCCCACGCGCGTGCGGGACAGCTGGAAGACCGCCGGTGGGGCCGGGTGGTACACGTTCTCCGGGTACACGCGCGGCACGGTGATCATCGCCGTCACCGACGGCGCCCTGGCCTTCATCCTGCTGAGCGTCCTGCGCGTCCCGTTGTCCGCCCCGCTCGCCGTGCTGGTGTTCATCGGTGCGTTCATCCCGCTGATCGGCGCCCCGCTGGCGATGGTCATCGCGATGATCGTGGCCCTGGCCGCGAACGGTCTGCTGTCGGCGGCGATCGTCGGTATCGGCATCGCGCTGATCGGTCAGTTCGAGGGGCACATCCTGCAGCCGATCGTGATGGGCAAGCAGGTGGCGATCCACCCGGTGGTCATCGCGCTGGCGGTCACCGCCGGAACCCTGACCGCGGGCATCCTCGGCGCCGTCATCTCCGTGCCGCTGGTGGCGGTGTGCTGGGCGATCTTCTCCCGGCTGCGCACCCTGGACCCGCCGATGGACGAGGACGAGTCGGACGACGACGTCGAACCGGTCGAGGACGTCGAGGAGATCGACGACGACGAGGTCGTCAAGCAGTCCTGAACCTCACCGGAAGTCCCGCGACGCCGACCTGACCTTCAGGGACATCGGGGTCAGGTGCTCCGCGACCAGGTTGGTCGCACCGTCCGCCCGTTCCAGCCGACCGCGGACCACCAGGGCGCGGGACGTGCGGGCGACCTTGCGGAACTTCTGCCACAGGCCGGCAGAGCAGATGACGTTGAGGAGTCCGGTCTCGTCCTCCAGGGACAGGAACGTGACCCCGCCCGCCGTGCCGGGCCGCTGCCGGTGCGTGACGACCCCGGCGACGGCCACCCGCCGCCCGATCTCGTGGCGGAACGCCTGCTCCACCCGCAGCACCCCGGCGGCGTCGAGACCGTCGCGGACGAACTGGGTCGGGTAGGAGTCGACCGAGACACCCGTGGCCCACACGTCCGCGGTCGCGACCTCGACGTCGTCCAGACCGGGCAGCATCGGCGCGGTGACCCCGACGGACACCCCCGGGAGGGTGTCGGGTCCCTCCTGCGCGAGCGCCCCGGCCGCCCACAGCGCCTCGCGACGGGTGACCCCCAGGCTGTCCAGCGCACCGGCGGTGGCGAGCGCCTCGAGCTGGGTGGTCGAGAGCTGCACCCGCCGCACCAGCTGGCGCAGGTCGGAGAACGGCCCGTGCGCACGGCGTTCGTCGACGACCCGCTGCGCGACGTCCTCCCCGACCGACCGGACCGACGAGAGCCCCAGCCGGACGGCGAGGGAGCGCCCTCCGTCCCCCGTGCGCACCCCCGCAGGGATGGCCGGACCGGTCCCGCTCGGCGTCGGCACCAGCTGCGGCTCCCCGCCGGCCGGCGTCGGCCCAAGACGTTCCACGCACGCCTGCACGTCGGACGCCTGCACGTCGGGGCGCAGCACCTCCAGGCCGTGCCGACGTGCGTCCGCGGCCAGGCTCTGCGGCGAGTAGAAGCCCATCGGCTGCGCCGCGAGCAGCCCCGCGTAGAACGCCGCCGGGTGGTACACCTTCAGCCACGCGCTGGCGTAGACCAGGAACGCGAACGAGTACGCGTGCGACTCGGGGAAGCCGAAGTCGGCGAACGCCCGGAGCTTCTCGAAGATCTCCTGCCCGGTCCTCTCGTCGATCCCGTGCCCCGCCATGCCGGACATCAGCCGCCCCCGCATCGCCTCCATCCGCTCCGTCGACCGCTTCGAGCCCATCGCGCGGCGCAGCTGGTCGGCCTCGGCGGGTGTGAAGTCGGCGACGTCGATGGCCATCTGCATGAGCTGCTCCTGGAACAGCGGCACGCCCTTGGTCTTGGCCAGCGACTTCTCCAGGAGCGGGTGCAGGTACGTGACGGGCTGACGGCCGTGCGCGCGCTCGATGTACGGGTGGACGGAGCCGCCCTGGATGGGACCGGGGCGGATGAGGGCGACCTCGATGACGATGTCGTAGAACGTCCGCGGCTGCAGTCGCGGCAGGGTGCCCATCTGGGCGCGGGACTCCACCTGGAACACCCCGACGGTGTCGGCGGCGCTGAGCAGGTCGTACACCTGCACGTCCTCCGCGGGCAGCCCGTGCAGGTCCAGCTCCTTGCCCTCGTGCTCGTGCACGAACCCGAACCCGATACGCAGCGCGGTGAGCATGCCCAGGCCGAGCAGGTCGAACTTGACCAGCCCCGCGTCCGCGCAGTCCTCCTTGTCCCACTGCAGCACCGTGCGACCCGGCATCCGCGCCCACTCCACCGGGCACACCTCGATCACCGGCCGGTCGCACATGACCATCCCGCCCGAGTGGATGCCGAGGTGCCGGGGCAGGCGCAGGAACCGGTCCGCCAGGTCGATGACGTGCTCGGGGATCTCGTCGAGGTCGCTGGCCGACGGCGGCAGGACCGTCGGGACGACGTCGTGCCCGTCCGCGGTGACCAGACCCGGGGTGTCGACACCCTTCGGGGCACGCAGCACCGACGGCGGCTCCCACGTGTTCCCCCACATCGACGCCTGGTGGCGACGCCGCTCGTCCCGCGCGGTGGCCGGAGGCTCGGGCGGCGGACCCGTGTGCCCGACATGCGGTCGCGGGCGACGACCGGAGGACGGCTTCTCGGGCGGCGGTGGGGGCACGTTCGGTCGCAGGCTCCCCCACCGCTCGATCGACTGCGCCCAGGCGTCCTGCTGCCCCGCGTCGTAGCCGAGCGCCCGCGCGGCGTCCCGGACCGCCGACCGCGGCCGGTAGGAGATGACGTTGGCCACCTGCGCGGCGTGCATCCGGCCGTGCTTCTCGTAGACGTACTGGATGACCTCCTCGCGGCGTGCCGACTCGATGTCCACGTCGATGTCCGGCGGCCCGTCGCGCTCGGGCGCCAGGAACCGCTCGAACAGCAGACCGTGCCGCACCGCGTCCACGGCGGTGACCCGCAGCGCGTAGCAGACCGCGGAGTTGGCGGCCGAGCCGCGGCCCTGCGCCATGATCCCGTTGCGCCGGCAGAAGTCGACCAGGTCGTAGACCACCAGGAAGTACCCCGGGAACCCGAGGTCCTCGATGACGTCGAGCTCGTGCGCCAGCTGCGCGTACGCGCCGGGCACCTTCTCCGCCTCCGGCGGTCCGTACAGCTCCAGCGCGCCGCGCCGGACCAGCTCACGCAGCCACGTGGCCTCGCTGTGGCCGGTCGGCACCGGGTAGGGCGGGAGCTGCGGGGCGACGAGGGACAGGTCGAACGCGCACTCGTCGGCCAGGTCCGCCGCGGTCACCACGGCCGACGGGTGCCGGCGGTGCAGCGCGAGCATCTCGGTGGCCGACCGCAGGTGCGCCATCGGTCCGGCGGGCAGCCAGCCGTCCAGGTCCTCCAGCGACGACCGGGCCCGGACCGCGGCGAGCGCGGCCGCCAGGTCGGCGTCGCGCGGGGTGGCGTAGTGCACGTTCCCGGTGGCGACGAGCGGGAGCCCGGCGTCGGCCGCGAGGTGCGCGAGGGCGTCGGCACGGTCGGTGTCGTAGGGGTCGCCCGCTGCGGTGACCTCGACGGCCACGTTGTCACGGCCGAACAGTGCGACGAGCCGGTCGAGCTCGGTCCGCGCAGCCTCGACCCCCGACGCGCTCACCCCGGCGACCCCGGACGGGTCCCCGCCCGCGAGCGCGCGCCGGACCGCCCCCTTGCGGCAGCCGGTGAGCACCAGCCACTGCCCGGCCGCCGTCGCCGCCAGCTCGTCCAGCCGGTAGTCCGCCGCCCCCTTCCGGCCCGTGCGCAGGTGCGCCTCCGCGATCGCGCGGGACAGGGCCCGGTAGCCGTCAGGCCCGCGGGCGAGGACGAGCAGGTGCGACGCCCGCGGGTCCGGGATGCCCGTCGGCAGGTCCAGCACCGGCGGTCCCGGGGTGGCCTGGCCCTTCTCCCGAGGGTGCCGGCGACCGTCGGGGGCAGGCAGGTGCAGCTCCGCCCCGAACACGGTCGGCAGCCCCACCGCCCTGGCCGCCTGCGCGAACCGCACGACGCCGTAGAGCCCGTCGTGGTCGGTGAGCCCGAGCGCGCGCAGCCCGAGCCGGGACGCCTCCGCGGCGAGCTCCTCGGGCTGGCTGGCGCCGTCGAGGAAGCTGAACGCGGAGTGCGCGTGCAGCTCGGCGTACCGCGGGGGGAACGGTGCCGGTCGCTCAGTCATACGTCGCCTCGCACGTCCAGCCGCCCGCCGTGCAGGCCAGGAGCACCGCGCGGCCGTCGTCGAACGTCACCTGCACGTGCGCGCGCAGGCCCGGCCGGTCGTCGGCCGCGACCCACCACCGTTCGCTCAGCAGCCACGGCCCGGCCCACCCGACGACGGCACGCCGTCCGCCGTCGGCCGTCCACACCCATGCAGGCTCCCCGCACATCCCGCTGCGCACGTCGAGGACCACCGGCGCCCCCGACGCGTCCCGCACGTCGACCCGCTCGGGCGGGTCCAGCACCGTCGCGGGTGCGGGGTCGGGCAACCGGCCCGGCCAGGGCCGGTCCACGGGACGCGCGGGCTCGGTCTGCTCACCCCACGGCTGCAGGTGCACCTGGTCGCGCACGTCGCGCCCGCCCTGCAGCGTCGCGACGAGGATCCCCGACCCGCCGACGATCCCCTGCACCCGGTCCAGCGCCCGGTGCGCGCGCAGGTCCCCGCCGGACGGCCCACCCCACAGCCGCCCCTGCTCGGCACCGGCCGGGGCGACGTCGAGGGCGGTGACCGCGAGGTGCACCAGGGTGACCGCGCGGGAGTCCTCGTCGGGCCAGGGGTCGGTCGGCAGGTCGTCGTGCGCCCAGGGGTCCCGGCCCGACGCGACGGCGTCGCGAGCCACCCTCGAGCGCGCGCGGGCGGCAGGGTCGTCGGCGACGCGCGCCCGGGCCGTCTCGACCGCGCTCGTGGCCAGCCACCCCTCCAGCTGCCAGCGGATCCGGTCGGTGATCCGTGCCGGGGTCAGCCCGCCCCAGCCGCCGAGGTCGGTGCGCCAGGTCCGCACCAGGTCGGTGCCCTCGTCGGTGCGGGCGGCGATCTGCAGCCGGCCGCAGGTCACCGCGTGCTGCACGAGCAGCGCGTGCAGCTCCTCCGCCAGCCGGCGCCCGGCGAACGTCGCCGAGTCGACCCGGTCGAGCGGCGGGTCCAGGTCCGCGGCCACCTCGAGGTCCGCCTCGGGCCGACGACGCGCGGGCGGACGCTCGTCCTGGCCGCGCGCGAGCAGCTGCGCCCACGCACCGAGCCGTCCGAACCGTGCCTGCACGTCCGTGGGGGGCAGTGCGGCGAGGTGGCCCAGCTGCCGCAGCCCCAGGCGGTGCAGCAGGTCCACCAGCTGGGCCACCGCGGAGGCCGCGTCGTCGGTGACCGCCGCGTGCACCAGCTCACCCATCGCCCGCGGTGCCAGGTACGCGGCCGACGACCCCGGGGGGACCACCGCGCCGGTCCGGGCGGCCAGCACCGCCGCCAGGAGCCCGTCCGCGGTCCCGACCGCGCACTCGTGGCCCGAGCCGGCGGCGACCGCGTCGATGAGCTTCTCCGCCAGGGCGTCCTCGGAGCCGTGGTACCGGCTGGCACCGCCGGCGGGCAGCAGCAGCATCCCGGCGCGGACCACCTCGATGCCTGCCACCACGGTCTCGGCTGCCGCCGCGACCGGCTCGAACAGCCGCACGTCCCGGGCGTCGTCGGCGGGCAGCAGCACCAGCTCGGGGCAGACCCCCTGCGCCTGGCGGCGCCGCATCCCCCGGCGCACGCCCTCCGCCCGGGCGACGGCGGACACGGCGGTGAGCTGCCGGCCGTCGTGCACCGCGGTGGGCACGTGCGGCGGCACCTCCTCGGAGGTCGCGGCGGCCACCACCGGCCAGTCCGGGACCCACAGGACGGTCGTGCGGGTGCTCATCCGACGAGCCTCAGACCCGGTGCGGGCGCCTGCTGCTGCGCGGGGACGGGCACCGGTGCGGACCCGAGGGGCAGGGTCAGGTCGAGCGAGCGCGGCACCGCGGCGCTGCCCCGGCCGGTGCGGACCAGCCGGATCTCGTGCGTGCGCAGCCGCCCCTCGCCCGCGTCGACCCCCGTCCACCGGCCCGACTCCACCGTGAGCACCACACCCGCGCCGGGCCAGTCGACGGTCGACAGCAGCACGGACCCCCGGTCCCGGGCACGCGCGGACAGCTTGCGGCGCTCGGCGTCGGTCAGGACGACCTCGGGCCCGACCACCACCACGTCCATGCCGTCGAGCAGCGCAGCCACCACGGTCGGCGCCTCGAGACCGGGGCGCGGCACGACGGCCAGCCGGTCGAGCGCCACCCCCGCCTGGGCGGCCGCGAGCAGACCGATGGTGGGCTGGCCGACGACGCTCGCCCACGCCCCGCCTGCGCACGCGTGCGCGAGCATGGCCAGCACCAGGGACGTCGACCCGGTGACCACCGTGGTGCCGCCGCGGCGCAGCCCCTCGGGCAGGATCGGGGCCAGCGGCGGCGGGACGGCCATCGGCGGGCGTTCGCTGGTGATGATCCCGGTGGTCGGCTGCTCGACGGGGGCCTCGGGCGGGTGCGGCAGGACCACCAGCGCGGGAGCGGCGACCCCCTCTCCCGAGGCGGCGACCGGCAGGCCGATGAGCTCTGCCGGGGCCGCGGTGGCACCGAGCCGCAGCACGCTGCGCGCTCCCGTGCGCTGCTCGGCGCGCGCGAGCGCAGCACGCGCGAGCGCAGCCCGGTCCTCGCGCGACATGGTGCCGACGGCCATGCGACCCTCCTCCCGATCAGCCGATGAGAGGGTGCTCCCGGAGACCTCATCGAACATCTGTTCGAAGTATCTCAGTACACGCTGACACTCCGGACACTGTCAATCCGGGGTCGCCCGGTCGGGGGCACAGCACGGGTCGTCGGCGTGCCAGCGACCGTGACGTCGCAGGTCTCGGCTATGTTTCACGTCGCCCGGCAGCGTGGCCGGGCGCGGGACAACGTCTGCAGAGAGGCACGTCATGCGCGTCGTCGTCGGGATCTACCGCCTCGCCCTGGCGGCGATCGGCCTGCTCGCCCTGTTCTGGGCACCCAGCACCGGGCTGACATTCGACCTCGAGGACTACGTCTACTTCACAAACCAGTCGAACCTGCTGCTGGCGCTGGTGATGCTCTGGGGCGGCGTCGCGGTGCTCGCCGGACGCAAGGAGCCGGCACCCTGGCTGTTCGGTGCGGTGACGCTCTTCATCCTCATCACCGGGCTGGTGTCCTACCTCATCCTGGACCCGGCACCTCCCGGTGAGGAGATCGTCGCGCTCGGCCTGACCCGGGACCAGATCGTGCACCGGCTGACCCCGATCGCGGCGTTCGTGCACTTCGCGCTGATGGTCCCGCACCGGAGCCTGCGCATCCGGAACGCCGCGTACTGGCTGCTCTACCCGGTGGCGTACTGCGCGTTCACCACGGTCCGGGGCGTGCTGAGCCCGGGCAGCGACTACCCGTACGGCTTCATCGACGTCTCCGAGCTGGGCTACGGCGGGCTGCTGCTCAACGTGCTGATCTACGGCGTCGGCTTCTTCGTGCTGGGCCTGGCCCTGGTCGGCCTCGACCGGCTCCTGCCCGCCCGGCCGCTCGTCGGGAGCCCAGCGGCCGAGACCACCCCGAGCGAGCCGATGGTCCCCGCGCCATGATGGCCCGATGGCCGTGAACCTCACCCGTCCCGTCGCCCCCGACCCCTACTCGCTGCTCCCGTCGGTCCCCGACTTCGCACTGACCAGCGCGGACTTCGCGCACGGCGAGCGCCTGCCCGACGTGCACACCAACACCGACGCGGGGAGCAACGTCTCGCCCCAGCTGTCGTGGGAGGGCTTCCCCGACGCCACCCGGTCGTTCCTGGTGAGCTGCTTCGACCCGGACGCCCCCGGTCCCGCCGGCTGGTGGCACTGGACCGTGGTCGACGTCCCCGCGTCCACCACCTCGCTGGCCACCGGTGCGGACCTGCCCGCCGGGGCGTTCGCGCTGCGCGGCGACGACGGGGAGGCCCGGTACGTGGGGGCCGCTCCCCCGCCCGGCGACCAGGTGCACCGGTACTTCTTCGTCGTGCACGCCCTCGACGTGCCGTCGCTCGGGCTCGGACCGGACACGATGCCGGGCGCCGCGAACACGGCCGTGCTCTTCCACACGCTCGCCCGGGCGGTCCTCGTGGGGACCTACCAGCGGTGACCCTCGGCGACCGCCCCGGCCCACCGGGATCGGGAGACTGCCGCTAGAGATCGATGCTGGACAGCACGTCGCCGATCGCGCCGGCCACCGTGCCGACAGCCTCACCTACGGCCCCCGCCGCGTCGCCGACCGCACCCGCCGTGCGCCCGACCACCGCGACCACCGGCGCCAGCGCGTCCAGCACCTCGACCGCGTCCCCGGCGACCCCGGCGACGTTCACGACGAGCTCCCCGACGTTGCTCGCCGCGTCGCGCGCCATCGTCAGCAGGGACGGCCTGGCCGACTCACCCGTCGCCAGGGCGTCCTCGACAGCAGCGACCAGGTCGGGGTCGTCCGGGATGCCGGCGGCGGGGCTCGTCATGGCGGGATGCTAGTGGACCCCGCCCGTTCGGCTCGCTCCCTCCGCTCGGTGCGCGACCCGGTCACCCGATCCGCTCGTCGGCGCGCCATGATGTCGCCATGCCCGTGAACCTCGCCCTCCTCTCCGTCGTCCGCACCAGCGCACCGCGGCCGCTCGTCGGGACCGACCGGTCGTGACGCTCGGCACGCTCACGTGGGTCCGCGCGCTCGACCGCCCCGACCTGCTCGCCGTCTCCACGCTCGCCGCGATCGAGGCCTGGTCCGCCCTGGACCCGAGGGTGGCCGACGCCGTCCTGGTGACGGAGATCGACCCCGACCTGGCGGACACGGCCGCGCTCACCGAGGCGTTCAGCCTGCCGCCCGAGGCGTCCGCCAACTGCGTGCTGGTCGCGGGTCGCCGCGAGGGTGACGAGCGGGTGGCCGCGGCCGTCGTGCGGGCCACGACACGCGCCGACGTGAACGCCACGGTCAAGCGGCTGCTCGACGTCCGCAAGGCGTCGTTCCTGCCGATGGACCGCGCGGTCGAGGAGTCCGGGATGGAGTACGGGGGCATCACCCCGCTCGGCCTCCCGGCTCGCTACCGCGTGCTGGTGGACGCCCGCGTCGCTGTCGACGACTCCGGCGCGGGGCCGACCGTCATCATCGGCAGCGGGGTGCGCCGCTCGAAGATCGCGCTGCCCGGGGCTCTCCTGGCGGGAGCACCCGGGGTCGAGGTCGTCGACGGGCTCGCGCTCCCGTAGGGGCCGCGTCATGAGCCGGACGACCCAGCGCGTCATCAGGGACCGCGCGGTGTGCCGCGCGCACGGGATCGCGGGCGTGCTGGTGCGGCCCGCGTCGGGGGCCGACTGCGCGGTCGTCGTGATCGGCGGGTCCGAGGGCGGGCTGCACGAGCGGGACGCCGTCGCGCTCGCCGAGGCGGGGTTCGCGGCCCTCGCCCTGGCCTACTTCGGTGCCCCCGGGGTGCCGTCCGACCTCGTCGACTTGCCTCTGGAGTACTTCACGCGGGCGCTCGACCTGCTCGAGGCGCAGGGGTTCGCCCCGGGCTCGATCGGGCTGCTCGGCGGGTCCCGCGGCGGCGAGGCGGCGCTGCTCGTCGGCAGCCGTGACGAGCGGGTCGGGTCCGTGGTCAGCGTCGTCGGCAGCGGGGTGGTCACGCAGGGCATCGACTACGGGGCGGGACGGCTGGACGCGATCCTGCAGTCGTCCGGACCGGCCTGGACCGTCGGCGGAGAGCCGCTGCCGTTCCTGCCGTACGAGGTCGCCCCCGAGCTCCTGGAGACCATCGAGCGGGGCGAACCGGTGGCACTGCGTGACGCCTTCGCCGCACTGCCGACGGATCCTGCTGCGCTGGACCTCGTGAGCATCCCGGTGGAGCGCATCCGCGGCGGGGTGCTGCTCGTTGCAGGGGGCCACGACCAGATGTGGGACTCCCCCGCGTACCACCGCGTCGCCGCCGACCGTCTGGCCGACCATCCGTACCCGTGGGCGAACGTCGTCCTCGACTCCGTCGGGCACATGGTCGCGGGCCCACCCGGTGGCTCGACGGCCAGCGAGGGTCCGGGCCCCGGGGTGACGTTCCGGTTCGGCGGCGACCCGGTGCTCACCCAGCACGCCCGAGCGGAGACGTGGTCGCGCAGCATCGGCTTCCTGCGCTACACACTGCCCCGCGACGACGCACAGCGAGCCTGACGCGGCCACTGCCGAGGGTCACTGTGGCCCGGCCCGCGGGTGGTCTCACCTCGCTCGACGCACCGAGGCGGCACTCGCCTCCGAGCGGACGCGAGGTCCTCGTCGGCCGTCAGGGCCGCGCGACCGGACGTGACGCCCAGAAGGCGACCGCGCTGGCCGCGGCGACGTTGAGCGAGTCGATGCCGAGCTGCATGGGGATCCGCACCACCACGTCCGCCGCGTCCAGCGCCACAGCCGACAGCCCGTGGCCCTCGGACCCGAGCATCCACGCGACGCGGTCGGGCAACGCGTCGGCGAAGTCGGCCAGGTCCACGGAGTCGTCGGTCAGCGCGAGGGCGGCGAGCGCGAAGCCCTGGGCCTGCAGCTGGTGGAGGTCGTCCGGCCACGACTGCGCGCGCGTGTGGGGCAGCGTGAGCGCGGCGCCCATGGAGACCCGCACGGAACGCCGATACAGCGGGTCCGCACAGTCGGGAGACAGGACGACACCCTCCACGCCCAGGGCGGCCGCGCTGCGGAACACCGCTCCGACGTTGGTGTGGTCGACCAGCCCGTCGAGGACGGCGAGCCGGGTCGTGCCCGCCGCCAGGTCGACCATCGACGGGAGCGAGGGCCGGTGCATGGCGGCCAGCGCGCCGCGGTGCAGGTGGAACCCGGTGAGCTGCTCGACCACCTCCTCGGCCCCGACGTAGACCGGCAGCGGACCGAACCGGGCCTCGGCCTCCTCGATCAGCCCGCCCAGGACGGGCAACCACCGCTCGGTCATCAGCATCGACCGCGGCCGGTGGCCGACCTCGAGCGCGCGCGAGATCACCTTGGAGCTCTCCGCCATGTACAGCCCCTCGGCGGGCTCGAGCACGCGGCGGAGCCTGACGTCCGTGAGGTCGACGTAGTCGCTCAGGCGCGGGTCGGCAGGGTCCGAGACTCGTTCGATCATCGCGGCGACCTGCATCGTCGGAAGGGGTCGGTCACGGGCTGGCGGGAGGCGACGGGCACCGGGTCATCCTTCCAGCCGGACGACGACCTCACCGTCGTGCGCGAGCTCGAACGCCGTCCCGTCGACGGTGTAGGTCCCGCGGAACCCGCTGACGGGCACGCGGCCCGTGGCGGAGGTGCGCAGGGTCGTCGGCGCCAGCCACCACTCGTCCTTGACCAGCCGGCGCAGCGCGTCGTACGCGGGCTTGGGGGTGCCGTCGGCGCGGACGAGCCCGGCGGGCGCTCCGAGCCACGCGCCGTCGTCGGTGATCCCCCAGTACGTCGCCGCCTGCACGGCCGGGTGCCCGAGCAGGGTCCGGTAGTGCCGCTCGAGCTCGTCGGCCTGCCGCGCCTCCCCCTCGGGCGTCGACGGCCACGAGGAGACCTGGTGGTCGTTGAGGTCCTCGATGTGCGCGGGCATGAGGTCGCCGGACAGCAGCGTCGTCTCGGTCAGGTGCAGCGGCAGCCCGAAGCGCGCGAACCGGTCGAGGACGGCCAGCGTCTTGTCCTCACCCCAGTAGCCCTGGTGCATGTGGCTCTGCAGGCCGATCGCATCGACCTGGATCCCGGCCTCCAGGACGCCCTCGATCAGGCACTCGTACGCGGTCGACATGTCGAAGTCGTTGAGCAGCAGGGTGGCCGACGGGTTGGTCTGCCGGGCGGCGTCGAACGCGAGCCGGACGGTCGGGATGCGTCCGCGGTCCCACGCGAGCCGGGTCAGACCGTTGGGCTCCTTGTCGAACACGGGCATGATCACGACCTCGTTGATCACGTCCCAGGTGTCGACGACCCCGGCGAAGTCCGCGACGTCCCGACGGATCCGGGCGTCCTGCGCGTCGGCGATCTCGTCGGTGCTCAGGTCGAGCAGCCACGGCGCGCAGACGGTGTGCCAGGCGAGCGGGTGTCCCTTGACGGCGACGCCCCGCTCCGCGAACCAGCGAGCCGCCGTGAGCATCCGCGTCGTGTCCGGGCGGCCACGTACCCGCTCGAAGTTGCCCCAGTAGAACGGGAGCGTCGCGGAGTTGAACACGTCGAGCCAGAGGTCGGCCAGCGCGGTCGCGGTCTGGACGGACGCCCCGCCGAACGCCGGTGGCTCGGCGGTGTCGCCCTCCTGGTTGGCGAGCGCGATGAAGTCGAACCCGATGTTGCCGAACAGGAACGCGTGCCGCTGCTGGGCGACGACGACGTCGGTGTCGGCGAGGGGCCGTCCGCGGGGATCGAGGACCGTGACGACGGCGTCGGCGCGCCGGTGCTGCAGGGTGGGCATCGGACCAGCCTGCCACGCTGGAAAACGTTATCGGTCCGCCGCCACGCCGGTCTCCAGGTCGACCGCCGAGCCCCGTCCGCGTCGCGCTGCCCGTCCACCCAGCACGGCGGCCGTCGCACCGAGCAGGGCCACCACGGGGACGACGAGGAACGCCTGATGCGTCCCGACGGCGTCCGACAGGGCCCCGAGGGCGAACGGTGCGACACCGATCGCGAGCCCGCCGGCGAGCGTCGCGCGCGCCTGGGTCGCGTCCGTGCGGCCCGGTGCCGTGGCCAGCAGGAGCGCGACCGACAGCGGGTACTGCGCGCCGTACCCGAGCCCGGCGACGAACAGGCCGACGATGGCGACCGTGGGGGTGGTCGCGGTCCACAGGATCGCCCAGCCGCCGATGGCGACGACGAACGCGACGGCGAGCAGCAGGACCGGTGCGACCCGCAGCGACAGCGGCCCGACGACGAACCGGATCGCCGACATCCCGGCCACCAGGCCCGCTGTCGTCGCCGCCGCGATGCCGGGTCCCGCGCCGGTCCGCTCGAGCACGAGCCCGGTGGCCCAGTACGTGGTGGCGAACTCCATCGCGATGGCGGCGACCATCGTCGCGAGGAAGCACCAGCCAGGCACGGTGGTGCGCGCACGGACCACGGGGGCGACGCTCGCGTCGGCGACGTGCGGAGGTGTCATCGCACCCCCGACCGGGATGCGGGACACGACGAGCGCGGCGACGAGGGCGAGCACGACGGTCACGGCGACGGCGGGCCGCCAGCCCCAGCCGATCGCCACGCAGACGCCGACCGCCAGCGGGCCGACGAGCCCGATCGAGGAACCGATCCCGTTGCCCTCGGTCAGCGCCGCCGACGCCTTGCTCCCGTGCCGCAGCGCGACTCCCGCCTGTGCGGCGCTGATCGAGATGTTGCCGCCGAGCGCCAGGACCACCATCGCGGGCAGGCTCCAGGCCAGCGACGGGGCCGCGACCAGGCCGGACGCCCCGACGGCGATGAGCCCGCAGGCGACCAGGATCGCCGTGCGCCGACCGTGGCTGCGCACGAACCGCGGCGTGACGAACGCGGCGAGGATGCCACCGGCGGCCATCGCGGTCCCGTGCAGCCCGGCCTGCGCGTCGCTGATGCCGAGCTCGTCGGCGAGCAGCGGCACGCTCGGGTTGAAGCTGTAGAGCAGCCAGCCCCACACGACGAAGCTCCCGTAGAACGCGACCGTCATCCGGTCGCGGGGGAACCCGGTGGTGGTGGGGCTGGACATGGGCCGAGAGTACGGCTCCGCAGGTCACGGCCCGCGGAGCCCACCGGGTGGAACCGTCAGTCCACGGGCGCCACCGCGGCGGCGAACTGGCTCGCGTACAGCCGCGCGTACGCGCCGCCCGCGGCGAGCAGCTCGTCGTGCGACCCCTGCTCCACGATCGCGCCGTCCTCCATGACCAGAATCGCGTCGGCATCGCGGATCGTGGACAGCCGGTGGGCGATGACGAACGACGTCCGACCGTGGCGCAGCGCGTTCATCGCCTGCTGGACCAGCACCTCCGTGCGGGTGTCCACCGAGGATGTCGCCTCGTCGAGGATGAGGATCGGCGGGTCCGCCAGGAACGCGCGGGCGATCGTGAGCAGCTGCTTCTCCCCCGCCGAGACGTTGGCGCCCTCGTCGTCGACCACGGTGGCGTACCCGTCGGGCAGCGTGCGCACGAACCGGTCGACGTGGGTGGCCTCCGCGGCGGCGACGATCTCCTCCTGCGTCGCACCGTCCGCGCCGTACGCGATGTTCTCCGCGAGGGTGCCGCCGAACAACCAGGTGTCCTGCAGCACCATGCCCATCTGCGAGCGCAGCGCGTCCCGGGTGAGGTCCCGGGTGTCGATCCCGTCGAGGGTGATCCGTCCGCCGTCGACCTCGTAGAACCGCATGAGCAGGTTCACCAGCGTCGTCTTGCCGGCTCCCGTGGGCCCGACGATCGCGATGGTCTGACCCGGTTCGGCCACGAGCGACAGGTCCTGGATGAGCGGCTTGTCGGGCGAGTAGCTGAAGGCCACGTGCTCGAACGCCACGCGTCCTCGGGTCGGCTGGACCGGCGGGGTCGCGTCGGTGGGGTCGGGTGACTGCTCCTCGGCGTCGAGGAGCTCGAACACCCGCTCCACGGACGCGACGCCGGACTGCAGCAGGTTGGCCATCGACGCGATCTGCGTGATCGGCTGCGTGAACTGCCGGCTGTACTGGATGAACGCCTGCACGTCGCCGAGCGTCATGGTCCCCGACGCCACGCGCAGTCCACCGACGACGGCGACGATCACGTAGTTGAGGTTGGCGACGAAGCCGAGCGCCGGCTGGATGATCCCGGAGATGAACTGCGCCCGGAAGCTGGAGTCGTAGAGCTTGTCGTTGCGCTCCGCGAACACCTCGGCTGCCTCGGCCTGCCGCCCGAACACGGTCACCAGCGAGTGCCCGGTGTACATCTCCTCGATGTGGGCGTTGAGCTTCCCGGTCCAGGCCCACTGCTCCATGAACTGCGGGCGGGACCGCTTGGCGATGGCCCCGGCGATCGCGATCGACAACGGCACGGTGACCAGCGCGATCACCGCCAGCAACGGGGAGATCCAGAACATCATCACCAGCACGCCGATCACGGTGAGCACGGAGGTGATGAGCTGCGACAGCGTCTGCTGGAGGGTCTGCGCGACGTTGTCGATGTCGTTGGTGACGCGGCTGAGCAGCTCGCCGCGCGGCTGGGAGTCGATGTACCGCAGCGGCAGCCGCGACAACTTCGCCTCGACGTCCTGGCGCATCGTGTAGACGGTCCGCTGGACGACGACCGCGGTGAGCCGCCCCTGCAGCCAGCCGAAGAGGAACGACCCCACGTAGATGGCCAGCACGATCATGAGGAGCTGCCACAGCCGGTCGAAGTCGATCCCCACGCCCGGGACCGCCCCGCTGCCGGCGACGACGTCGGCAAGCGTGCCCTGCCCGCTCGCGCGCAGCGCCGTGACGGCCTGGTCCGTGGTGGTCCCGGCGGGGAACGCCGAGCCCAGCTGGGTGCCGATGACGCCGTCGAAGATGATGTTCGTCGCGTCGCCCAGGAGCTTCGGGCCGATCACGGCGAGCACGACCGAGGCGATGGCGAGCACGACGATGACGGCCATCGGCGCCCGCTCGGACCGCATCTCCCGCAGGAACCGCACCGCGGACCCGCGGAAGTTCATCGACTTCTCGCCCGGCATGCCCATGTTCATCATGGGGCCGGGGCCGCGACGGGCCTGCGGCGGGAGGCGCTTCGTCTCGGTGCTCATGCCGCCTCCTCCACGCTGACCTGCGAGTACACGATCTCCTGGTACGTCTCCGAGGACGCCAGCAGCTCGGCGTGCGTCCCGACGCCGACCACGAGCCCGTCCTCCATCACGACGATGCTGTCCGCGTGCCGGATGGTGGCCACCCGCTGCGCGATCACCAGCACGGTCGCCTCGCGCGTCTCGGGGGCGAGCGCGGCGCGCAGCCGGGAGTCGGTCGCGTAGTCGAGCGCGGAGAACGAGTCGTCGAACAGGTAGATGTTCGGCCGTCTGACCAGGGCTCTCGCGATGGCCAGCCGTTGTCGCTGCCCACCGGACACGTTGGTCCCGCCCTGTGCGATGGGTGCGTCGAGGCCCTCCTCGAGCGCCTCGACGAAGTCGCGTGCCTGGGCGACCTCCAGCGCGTGCCACAGCTCCTCGTCGGTCGCGCCCGTCCGGCCGTACTCGAGGTTCGAGCGCACCGTGCCGGCGAACAGGTAGGGCTTCTGCGGGATGAGCCCGATCTGGCCCCACAGCTGGTCGGGGCTGAGCGCGCGCACGTCGACGCCGTCGATGAGGACCTCGCCGCCCGTCACGTCGAACAGCCGCGGGACGAGGTTGAGCAGCGTCGTCTTGCCGGCGCCGGTGGAGCCGATGATCGCCGTGGTCTTCCCCGGCTCGGCCACCAGGTCGACCCCGTGCAGGACCGCGCGCTCGGCGCCCGGGTAGCGGAACTCGACGCCCCGCAGCTCGAGCAGGCCGGGCCGCGAGTCGGCTCCGGTGCGCAGCTGGGCGGGCTGGTCGGGTGGGACCACGGAGGTCCGGGTGTCCAGCACCTCGCCGATGCGCTCGGAGGAGACGACGGCCCGCGGGACCATCACGAACATCATCGTCGACATCATCACGGCCATGAGGATGTAGGCGATGTAGGACAGGAACGCCGTGAGCTGCCCGATCATCAGGGCGCCTGCGTCGATGCGCTGGGCGCCGAACCACAGCACGGCCACGGTCGTCGCGTTGAGCACGAGCATGACCATCGGGAACATCAGCGCCATGAGCTTGCCGACGCGCAGCGAGGTGTCGTAGAGGTCGGTGTTGGTGCCGGCGAACCGCTCGGACTCCCGGCGCTCGCGCACGAACGCGCGCACCACCCGGACACCCGCGATCTGCTCGCGCAGCACCCGGTTGATGGCGTCGATCCGCTTCTGCATGGACCGGAAGTACGGGATCATCCGCGTGACGATCAGGCCGACGACGAGCGCGAGCACCGGCACCGAGACCAGGAGCACGGCGGACAGCCCGACGTCCTCGCGCATCGCCATGATGACGCCGCCGACGAGCAGGATCGGCGCCATGATCATCATGGTGAACGTCAGCAGCACCACCATCTGCACCTGCTGCACGTCGTTCGTCGTGCGCGTGATCAGCGTCGGCGCGCCGAACGTGGCGACCTCCTGCGCGGAGAACGTCTGCACGTGGCCGAACAGCCGCTTGCGCACGTCCCGACCGAACGCCATGGCCGTCCTCGCGCCGAAGTAGACGGCGACCACCGCGGCCAGCACCTGCACCAGGCTGACGCCGAGCATGATGCCGCCGAGCCGCATGATCTCCGCGGTGTCACCCTTCGCCACGCCGTCGTCGATGATCCGGGCGTTGAGGCTGGGCAGGAACAGCGTCGCGATCGTCTGCACCAGCTGCAGCACGATCACCGCGACGACCGCCCCCTGGTACGGCTTGAGGTGCTCCTTGAGCAGCTTGACCAGCATCACGAGCTCCTGTCGGACGAAGTGGGGGCGAGGACGCCGTGGAGGATCAGGTCGACCAGCTGCTCGGGGTCCGGGGGGCCCGTGTCGAGCCCGCGGCGCGACGCGTCGACCGTCCGGATGGTGGCGCCCAGGAGCACGGTGTTGAACAGCTCGATGACGTCGGCGAGGGGCAGCCGCAGCTGGTGCGCGTCGAGGTCCAGCAGCTCGGAGACGGCGACGGTCACCGCGGCGGTCCCGGCCTGCTGGCGGCGACCCCACTGGCGCATCGCCGCCTCGCGCTGCTCCCCCGTCGGCCCGGCCGGCTCGAGGCGACCGACCTCGTGCAGGAGGCTCATCCACCGCATCGACTCGGTCACGTGCGCCTGGGCCTGCGTCATCAGGAGCAGCAGCTTGTCCCGCAGCGGCAGGGTCCGGTCGATCGCCTCGATCTCCGGGATCGCGTCCGCCGGGTCGACCGCGGCCAGCACGGCCTCGCGGACGAGCGTGACCTTGTCGGTGAACACCCGGAAGAGCGTGCCCTCCGCCACCCCGGCGGCCTCGGCAAGCTCGCGGGACGTGACGGCGGCGCCGCGCGCCAGGATCACCGGCCGCACGGCGAGCAGGATCGCGGCGCGGCGCTCGTCGGGCGGCAGGGGGGTGGCCCGACCGCGCCCGGGACCGATGATCGTCTCCACGCCGCGATGGTAACTGAGTGAGCGCTCACTCCGACAAGCGCATTCCGTTCGCTGTGAGCGAACACGACGAAGGGCCGGACCCCCGTCGGGTCCGGCCCTCGCGTCGATCAGGCGGGAGACGCGTCCTGCGGGGGCGGCTCGGGCGCCCGCGGCGGCACCGCTCCCCCGCCGGGCCGCTGCCCGAGCTCCACGGACGGGTCGAACGGCAGGCCGCTCAACGTGCCGGAGGCCGTCGCGTCCGCGGTCGCCGCTGCCGACTCGCGTCGTGCCTCGGCCAGCGCCTCGGCCGGGTCCGTCAGCGTCGTGGGCGGCAGGTCGTCACCGAGCGGCGACGTCCCCGCGGCACGACCCGAGTCCGGCACGCCGCCGTCGTCGGAGAACGGTCCGCCGAACCCCTTGGCGAACACCCCCAGGGCGCTGGTCAGCTCCGAGGGCAGGAACCACATCTTGTTCGACGGGCTCGCGGCGATCTTCGGCAGCGTCTGCAGGTACTGGTACGCCAGCAGCTTCGGGTCGGCGTCGCCGCGGTGCACCGCGTCGAACACCTGCAGGATCGCCCGCGCCTCACCCTCAGCCGTCAGGATCGCGGCCTGCGCGCCTCCCTCGGCCCGCAGGATCGCCGCCTGCTTCTCGCCCTCGGCCGTGAGGATCTGCGACTGCTTGAAGCCCTCAGCCGTGAGGATCGCCGCTCGACGGTCACGCTCGGCGCGCATCTGCTGCTCCATCGAGCCCTTGATGCTGTCCGGCGGGTCGATCGACTTGAGCTCGACGCGGTTCACGCGCACGCCCCAGCGCCCGGTCGCCTCGTCGAGCACGCCACGCAGCTGGCCGTTGATCTGGTCGCGGCTGGTCAGCGTCTGCTCGAGGTCCATCGACCCGACGACGTTGCGCAGCGTGGTCACCGTCAGCTGCTCGATGCCCTGGATGTAGTTGGCGATCTCGTAGACCGCCGACTTGGGCTCGGTCACCTGGAAGTAGATGACGGTGTCGATGCTCACGACGAGGTTGTCGGACGTGATCACGGGCTGCGGCGGGAAGGAGACCACCTGCTCACGCAGGTCGACGCCGGCGCGCACCCGGTCCACGAACGGGATGAGCAGGTGCAGCCCGGCATCCAGCGTGCGGGAGTAGCGCCCGAGCCGCTCGACGATGATCGCGACGGCCTGCGGGACGATCTTGACCGCCCGCACGAGCGCGATGATGACGAAGAGCAGCACGAGCCCGAGCACGATGAAGAGGGCGATCTGCCCACCGTTCGTGTCGTCCATGGATCCTCCAGAGGGTCGTGCGCGGGCGAGCTGCCCGCGCGGTCAAACGAGACGGTGGGCTCAGAGCCCGGGGACGGGCGCGACGATCGCCGTGGCTCCCTCGATCCGCGACACGCGGACCTCGGTCCCGGGCGGGATCGTCTGGGCGGCCTCCCCGCGGGCGCTCCACACCTCGCCGGCGAGCTTGACGCGTCCACCCTCACCGGTCACGGTCGAGACGACCACCGCGTCGCGGCCGACGAGCGCCGCGGCATTGGTCTCCACCAGCGGCATCCGCGCGCGCAGGTGCCGCAGGAGCCACGGGCGCAGCGTGAAGAGCAGCAGGACCGAGGTCAGCGCCGCGACGACGAACTGCACGGGCACGGTGGCCCCGAACAGGTAGGCGATCGCGCCGGCGATGGCTCCACCGGCGAACATCGCGAGCACGAGGTCGAGCGAGAGCATCTCCAGGATGCCCAGCGCGAGCGCCGCACCGATCCACCACAGCCAGCCCATCGGGCCACTCCCTCGATCGAGCAGGTTCCGACGGCGGACCCTGCGGTCCAACCGATCCTAGACGATCTCTTTGCGAATCTGTGGGATAACGCTCAGCCCTGGGCGGAAGACGCGCGGGCGGACCACCGGCCGTCGGCGTGGTCCACCGTCAGCGGGAGGTCGAACGCGCCGGAGAGGGTCTCGGCGGTGAGCACCTGGTCGATCGGACCCGCCGCGAAGGCCTTGCCCTGGCGCAGCAGCAGCAGGTGGGTGAAGCCGGGCGGGATCTCCTCGACGTGGTGCGTGACCAGCACCAGGACCGGTGACTTGTGGTCGGCGGCCAGCTCCGACAGCGCCGCCACCAGCTCCTCGCGCCCGCCCAGGTCCAGTCCCGCGGCGGGCTCGTCGAGCAGCAGCAGCTCCGGGTCGGTCATGAGCGACCGGGCGATCTGGACGCGCTTGCGCTCACCCTCGCTCAGGGTGCCGAAGTAGCGGTCGGACAGGTGCGCGACGCCGAACGCGGCCAGCAGGTCGGCCGCGCGCGACTCGTCGAGCGACTCGTATGTCTCCCGCCACCGACCCGTGACCCCGTACGCCGCCGTCAGCACCACGTCGCGGACCGTCTCCCCCGCGGGGATCCGGTCCGCCAGCGACGCGCTGGACAGGCCGATCCGCGGGCGCAGCTCGAAGACGTCGACCCGTCCGAGGCGCGAGCCCAGCAGGTCGGCGGTGCCGGCCGTGGGGTGCATCCGACCGGACGCGACCTGCAGCAGCGTGGTCTTGCCGGCACCGTTGCGACCGAGGACCACCCACCGCTCACCGTCCCGGACCGTCCACGTCACCTCGTCGAGGATCGTCGTCGTTCCCCGGCGGATCGTCACGGCCTGCAGGTCGAGCACGTCGGTCATGGGCATGACCCTAACCGGCGATCCGCAGGTGGGCGGGCCGGTCGCCGGTGGGCTGGGTCACGTCCTACCGTGGGCGGGTGGACCTGACCCTGGAGCTGCCGCGCTCGGTCCTGCTCGCCCTGTGGCTCGCCGACGACACCACCGACCGCTCGGTGCTGCTCGGTGCCGTCCAGTCCGACGACGAGCCGCACTTCGTGCAGCGCCGGCCGGCATCGGACGAGCCGCTGCGCGACGACGTGTCCGACGAGCCGCTGAGCACCCTGCTCGACGCCTGCGACGGGTCGCCCCGGGACGTCGCGACGGTCCTGCCCGTGCCGGGCGACCCGGGAGCGACGCCCGCCTCCGTCAGCTCGGCGGCCACCGAGGCCGGTGAGGCCGTCCTGGTGCGGACCCCGCAGGCGTGCCTCGTCGCGGTGCCGGTGGTGCAGCGGTTCGGGTCCGCGCTCGAGCCGGGGCACCTGGTGACGTGGGAGCTCTCGGACGTCCCCGACTGGCGGCACGCCGTGCACGCGCAGACCGGCTCGCTCCAGGACGCCGAGCGCGAGCTGCGCCAGGGGCTGCTCCAGGCGACGGAGGCCCTCGTACGGCTCGACGTTGCGCGCTGGCGCCCCGACGCGGCCGAGTCCGTCGCCGCGCTGCGCGACCTCGAGCTGCCCGCGTGGCGTCTCCCGGACCGGCTCGACGGCCGCCGCGCGCGCGTGCTGGCCAGCGCAGCCCGTCTGCGGGCGATCGTCGCGCTCGCCACGCAGGACGACGGCGCCGCGGTCAACCTGTGGCAGGCCGACCAGCGGTCCACGGCGCTGCGCGAGGTCGACCGGATGGCCCGCCGCGCGATGGCCGCGGCCGCGTCGCGGCTGACCGCCTGACCTCAGGCCAACGCCGCTGGGGCCGTCAGGCCAACGCCGCTGGGGCCGTCAGGCCAACGCCGCCCGGTAGACCTCGATCGTCCGGTCGGCGATCGCCTCCCACGTGAAGTGGTCCTCGACCCGCCGCCGCGAGGCCACGCCCCACTGCGCCGTCCGGGCGGTGTTCCCGACCACGTCGGTCAGCGCGTCGGCCAGGTCGTGCACGAAGCCCTCCGGGTCCACCGGAGTGCCGGTGCCGTCCTGCAGCTGGTCGATCGGGACGAGCCGGCCCGTGACCCCGTCGTCGATGACCTCCGGGATGCCACCGGTCGCGGTCCCCACCACCGGCAGCCCGACCGCCATGGCCTCGAGGTTGACGATGCCGAGCGGCTCGTAGACCGACGGGCACGCGAACACGGTCCCGTGCATGAGGACCGCGATGAGCTCGTCGCGCGGCAGCATCTGCTCGATCCAGACGATCCCCGAGCGCTTGGTGCGCAGCTGCTCCACCAGCCCGGTGACCTCGGCCATGATCTGCGGCGTGTCCGGCGCCCCCGCGCACAGCACCACCTGGACGTCGGGAGGCAGGAGCTCGACCGCGCGCAGGAAGTAGGGCAGCCCCTTCTGCCGGGTGATCCGGCCGACGAACACCACGCTCGGCCGCGACGGGTCGATGCCGAGCCGGCGCACGGTGGCGTCCGCCGCGGCCACGGCCTCGTCGCTGGTCGGCCGCTGCCACTGGTCCAGGTCGATGCCGTTGTGCACGACCTTGACCAGCGCGGGGTCGACCTCCGGGTAGGCGCGCAGGATGTCCTCGCGCATGCCGCCGCTGACCGCGATGACCGCCGCAGCGCCCTCGTACGCGGTCTTCTCCGCCCAGCTGGACAGGGCGTAGCCGCCGCCCAGCTGCTCGGCCTTCCATGGACGCAACGGCTCGAGGCTATGGGCGCTCACGACGTGCGGCAGCCCGTGCAGCAGACCCGCCAGGTGACCGCCCAGGTTCGCGTACCAGGTGTGCGAGTGCACCAGGTCCGACGCGATTCCGTCGGTCCCGACCGCGCCGACCGCGTCGGCCATCTCGAGGTCGATCCCGAACGTCTGCAGCGCGGCGTTCGCCCCGGCGAGCTCGGTGGGCACCGAGTACCCGAGCACCCCCGGGGCGTCGCGCGGACCGTCGAAGCAGTGCACGCGCACGTCGATCGTCCGCTCGAGCACACGGGTCAGCCCCGCGACGTGCACTCCGGCCCCGCCGTAGACGTGCGGCGGGTACTCCCTGGTCAGCAGGTCGACACGCACTTCAACCATCCCCTCGCCGACCGGCACGGACGACCGGTTCTCCCGCCGACACGCTAGCGCCTGAGCGGCCGCACGCCTCGCTGGGACCGCGTCGGGGGCCTAGGGTCGTCCCATGGCAGCGCCGCGCGTCCTCGCTATCGTCCTCGCAGGTGGGGAGGGCAAACGACTGATGCCCCTCACCGCCGACCGTGCCAAGCCGGCGGTGCCCTTCGGGGGTCTGTACCGGCTGATCGACTTCGCCCTGTCGAACGTCATCAACTCGCGGTACCTGCACGTCATCGTGCTGACCCAGTACAAGTCGCACAGCCTCGACCGGCACGTGTCCAAGACGTGGCGCATGTCGCCGCTGCTGGGCAACTACGTCGCGGCCGTCCCGGCGCAGCAGCGCGTCGGCAAGCACTGGTACCTGGGCAGCGCCGACGCGATCTACCAGTGCCTCAACATCATCGAGGACGAGCGTCCCGACATCGTCGTCGTGGTCGGCGCCGACCACGTGTACCGCATGGACTTCTCCCAGATGGTCGACGCCCACATCGCCTCCGGTGCCGAGTTCACCGTCGCCGCGATCCGGCAGCCGATCGAGGAGGCCGACCAGTTCGGCGTCATCGAGGTCGACCCGACGGACCCCACCCGTATCAAGGCGTTCCTCGAGAAGCCGACCGACCCCGTCGGCCTGGCCGACTCCCCCGGCGAGATCCTCGCGTCCATGGGCAACTACGTGGCGAACGCGGACGCCCTCGTGGCCGCCGTGACCGCCGACGCCGAGAACGTGGGCTCGCGCCACGACATGGGTGGCGACATCGCGCCCTACTTCGTCGAGCGCGGCACCGCCGGTGTCTACGACTTCCTGCGCAACGACGTGCCCGGCTCCACGCCGCGCGACCGCGACTACTGGCGCGACGTCGGGACGATCGACGCGTTCTACGAGGCGAACATCGACCTGATCTCCATCGAGCCGGTGTTCAACCTCTACAACGACGAGTGGCCGCTCTACAGCGGGTACACGAGCCTGGCTCCCGCCAAGTTCATCCACGCCGGTGCGGGCAGGCTCGGGCACGCCGTGGACTCGGTCGTCTCACCGGGTGTGCTCGTCTCGGGTGCGACGGTGTCCGGCTCGGTCCTCTCGCCGGGCGTCCGGCTGCACTCGTGGGCGCAGGTCACGGACTCGGTGCTCTTCGACGACGTGCACATCGGCCGCTACGCGCAGGTCCACCGCGCGATCATCGACAAGAACGTCAGCGTCCCGGAACGCGTCCGGATCGGCCTCGACCACGACCATGACCGCGCCCGCGGCTTCACGGTCACCGAGTCCGGCATCACCGTCGTGCCGAAGGGGACCGTCATCGCGGAGTGAGCGGTCGTGACGCGCGCCCCGCGTGCGGCACTACCCTCCCGTCTCGTGAGCACCTACCAGCCCCACCTCGTCGTCATGGACGTCGACTCGACGTTCATCACCGGGGAGGTCGTCGAGCTGCTCGCGGCGCACGCCGGTTCCGAGGTGCTGGTCACCGAGATCACCGAGCGGGCGATGCGCGGCGAGATCGACTTCGCGGCGTCCCTGCACGAGCGCGTCGCGACGCTCGCCGGCCTGCCCGAGTCGGTCCTGGCCGACGTCCTCGCCGCCGTGGAGCCGTCCCCCGGTGCCCGGGAGCTGGTCGCGGAGCTGGACGCCCGAGGCTGGCCCGTGGGGCTCGTCTCCGGCGGCTTCATCGAGATCGTCCGGCCTCTGGCCGCGTCCTTCGGCATCACCCTGACGCGTGCGAACGCGCTGGAGGTCGTCGACGGCCGCCTCACGGGCAAGGTCAGCGGCCCGGTGGTCGACCGCGCGGCCAAGGCCGTGGTGCTGCGCGAGTACGCCGCCTCCGTCGGGATCCCGATGGAGCGCACGATCGCCATCGGGGACGGCGCGAACGACATCGACATGGTCGTGGCGGCCGGGTTCGGGATCGCCTTCAACGCCAAGCCCTTGCTGTGCGAGGCCGCCGACGCCGTCGTCCGCGACCGTCTCGACGCCGTCCTCGACCTGCCGGTCTTCTTGCCGTGACCGCGTTCGTGCCCGGCCTCGAGCTGGCGCGGATGCTCTACGACGACGTCCGCCCGGTCCTGGCCGAGCGCGGGCTCGCACACACCGCTGCCCTCGTCGGCCCCGGTTCGGACGTGCTCGGTCTCGACGACGCGACATCGACCGACCACGACTGGGGACCTCGCCTGCAGGTGCTCCTGTCCCCCGACGACCACCGCGACCAGGCAGCCGACCTGCACGAGGAGCTGCGGCACCGGCTCCCCCACGAGGTCGGCGGCTGGTCCACCCGCGCCGCCCCGGCCGCCGTCGACGGCACCCGCGGGCTCGGCGACGCGGTCGCGACCGGTCCGGTGGACCACCGGGTCGAGATCCTCACGCTCGATGCGCTGCTGCGCCGGCTCCTCGGCCCGGTGGACCCGCGGGGCCCGATGACGGCGGCGGACTGGCTGGTCGTCCCGCAGCAGCGTCTCCTCTCGCTCACCGCCGGCGCCGTCTTCCACGACGACCTCGGCCTCGAGGCGGTGCGCGACCGGCTGCACTACTACCCGCAGGACGTCTGGCTGTACCAGCAGGCCGCGGCCTGGACCGCGATCGGGCAGGACGAGCACCTGGCGCCACGCGCGGGGATGGCCGGCGACGACCTCGGGTCCCGCCTGGTGACCGCTCGCGTGTGCCGCACGGCCGTCCAGCTCGCGTTCCTGCAGGAGCGTCGCTACGCGCCCTACGACAAGTGGCTCGGGACCGCGCTGGCCCGGCTCGCCTCGACCGGGCCGCTGCGGTCCGCGCTGGCCGCCACGCTCGCGGCGCCGGACTGGCAGGAGCGGCAGAGTCGGCTCGGCGACGTGCTCGTCGAGCTCGTCCGTCGGCACAACGCCCTCGGCGTGACCGCGCCGGCGCCCGAGCGCACGGCCGCGTTCCACGGTCGCCCGTTCGAGGTGGTCGACGGTGCGGCGATCGCCCGTCGGCTCACGCAGACCGTCGCCGACCCCGAGGTCCGCCGCCTGGTCGAGCGGCCGCTCGTCGGCGGCATCGACCTGGTCACGGCCAGCACGGACCTCGCCGGCGACCTCGACCGGACCGAGGTCGTACGCCGCCTCTACTGAGGGACCGCGAGCCTGCGCAGGGCAGCCGTCCCGGCCGCGACGGCGTCCCAGGCGCCGACCTCCAGCAGCGACCAGCTGGCCGTCGGTACGCCGTGCCGGACGCGCTCGAGCGTCCCCGGGTCCGAGTCCGGCCCGGCGAGCAGGACGGCCGCCTGCGACATGGTCGGCTCGTGACCGACGACGAGCACCGTCCACACGTCCGCCGGGACGGCCCGCACCAGCTCGACCAGGGCGCTCGATCCCGCGTAGTACAGGTCGTCGAGGTACCGGACGTCGGGCTCGGCGCCGAGCGTCGAGCGCACCAGGTCCCACGTCTGCCGGGTTCGCACGCTGCTCGAGCAGAGCACGAGGTCGGGCACGAGGTCGTCGGCAGCCACGGCGGCGCCGACCGTGGTGGACTGCTTGCGGCCGACGAGCGACAGCGGGCGCTGGATGTCCGGGATCGCGTCCGGGTGCTCCGCCTTGGCATGGCGCAGGAGCAGGAGTCGCCGGGGGCCGGTCTCGGACGTCACCGGCTCAGCGTCCCACTCCGTCGTGACCTTCGCCCCTGCGAGAGCGTCACAGCCCCATCGCGTGGTACCCGCCGTCGACGTGCACGATCTCGCCGGTCGTCGCGGGGAACCAGTCGGACAGCAGGGCCGCGACCGCGCGGGCCGTCGGCTCGGGGTCGAACGCGTCCCAGCCCAGCGGCGCGCGCTCGGGCCAGCCGCCCTCCATGGCCTCGAAGCCGGGGATCGACTTGGCGGCCGTGGTGCGGATCGGGCCGGCGGAGACCAGGTTCACGCGGATGCCGTGCGGACCGAGGTCACGGGCCAGGTAGCGCGAGGTCGACTCGAACGCCGCCTTGGCGACGCCCATCCAGTCGTAGACCGGCCACGCGTAGCGGGCGTCGAACGTGAGGCCGACGATCGCGCCGCCCGAGCTCAGCAGCGGCTGGGTGGCGACCGCGAGCGACTTCAGCGAGTACGCGCTGACCTGCAGCGCGGTCGCGACGTCGTCCCACTCCCCGGCCAGGAAGTTGCCACCCATCACGGACTGCGGCGCGAACCCGATGGAGTGCACGACGCCGTCGAGCGACTCGAAGCCCGCCTCACGCACCCGGTCCGCGAGCGCCGCGAGGTCGTCGGCGTCGGTGACGTCGAGCTGGAGGACGGTCGCCTCCTTCGGGAGGCGTCGCGAGATCGCCTGCGTCAGCCGGAACTGGCGGCCGAAGGAGGTGAGCAGCACCTCGGCGCCCTCCTGCTGCGCGAGGCGCGCCACGTGGAAGGCGATCGAGCCGTCCGTGAGGACGCCGGTGACCAGGAGCTTCTTGCCGTCGAGCAGACCCATGAGTGTTCCGTTCTGTGTGTCGCCGTACGAAGTCAGTGTCAGTGGCCCATGCCGAGGCCGCCGTCGACCGGGATGACCGCCCCGGAGATGTAGCCCGCCGCGTCCGACGCGACGAACTCGACGACGCCGGCCACCTCGTCGGGCAGGGCGAACCGGCCGAGCGGGATGGACTCGCGGTACGCCTTCTGCTTGTCCTCCGGCAGGGCGCGCGTCATGTCGGTGTCGATGAACCCGGGGGCGACGACGTTCGCCGTGATCGCGCGTCCGCCCAGCTCGCGGGTGATCGAGCGGGCCATGCCGACGAGTGCCGACTTGGACGCCGCGTAGTTGACCTGGCCGGCCGACCCGTACAGGCCGACGACCGAGGAGATGAAGATGATGCGTCCGCGGCGCAGCCTGATCATGCCCTTGCTGGCGCGGCGCGCGCACCGGAAGGCGCCGGTGAGGTTGACGTCGAGGACCTCGGAGAACTCCTCGTCGGTCATCCGCATCAGCAGCTGGTCGCGGGTGACGCCGGCATTGGCGACGAGCACCTCGACCGGCCCGTGCGCGGCCTCGATCTGGGCGAACGCCGCGTCGACGCTGGCGGTGTCGCGCACGTCACCGACCACACCCAGGACTCCGTCCGGCAGGTCGCCGGCGCGGTAGATGGTCGCGACCTTGTCGCCGTTCGCCACGAACCGCTCGGCGATGGCACGCCCGATGCCACGGTTGGCACCCGTCACCAGGACGCTGCGGGGTTGGGCTGTGTTGTCGGAAGTCTCAGGCACGGGACACGACGCTATCCGACGTCCTCCGTGCGTCGCGGCAGGGTCCGCGCCCATGTTCGTCGCGCCGCGTTGTGGGACCTGCACAACACGGCTCCTCAGCGTCACCACAGCCGGGGCGGACTAGAATCACGTGGTGAGCAGCATCCGTCGGCGTCCGGACCTCCCTGCGGAGGAGGTCCACAGCATCACGAGCGCACCCGAACCGCTCACCGACGACCTGGCCCGCCGGCAGAAGCGCTACCTGGTGCAGATGGGCGTCCGCATCGTCTGCTTCGCCGGTGCGGTGCTGTCCTGGGGCCGGATCCCGATGTGGGCGTCGCTCTTGCTCATCGTCGCGGCGGTCGTCCTGCCGTACTCCGCGGTGCTGTTCGCCAACGCCGGCCGCGAGCGCCGCGACTCGGACGGGACGTTCATGACGCCGCGCGAGATCGGTCCGGGCAGCGGTACCGCCGGCGGCATCGGCTCCTCCGACAGCTCGGACGATCGAGAGTGAGCCTGTTCGGCCCCGTCCCGGATGCCGTGGACGAGCTCGTCTGCAGCAGCCGCGGCTGCCGGGCGGAGGCGACGTGGGGACTGCTCTGGAACAACCCGAAGCTGCACACCGCGGACCGGCGCAAGGTGTGGTTGGCCTGTGACGAGCACCGTGAGCACCTGAGCCAGTTCCTCGACGTGCGCGGGTTCCTGCAGAGCGTGGTCCCTGCGGCGGAGCTCGAGTCCGCACCCCGGTCATGAGCCCGGCTGCTCGTCGCGCCACGCTGCTGGTGCTCGTGGGAGTCGCCCTGGCGGTCGTGTGCACGTTCCTGGGCTTCTGGCAGTGGGGTCGGCACGTGTGGCGCGACGGCGCGATCGCCGTCGTGGAGACCAACTGGTCGGCCGACCCGGTGCCCCTCGACACGGTCCTGCCCACCCCGGACGCGCCGCTCACCGACGACGACCTGTGGCAGCGCGTGACCGTCGTCGGGCACTACGCGACGGACGGCACGGTCCTGCTGCGCAACCGGCCGGTGGACGGCACCCCGGCGTACCACGTGCTGGTGCCGTTCGTCGTCGAGGACGCGTCCGCCGGGACCGCCGCCGACCCGACGCAGGCGGGCTCCGTGCTCGTCGTCGACCGGGGCTGGGTCCCGCCCGGCTCGGACGGCAGCGTCGACGTCACCCCACCGGCCGCGCCGGAGGGCACGATCACCCTCACCGCCAGGCTGCGTCACGACGAGCCGGCGTCGGACCGGGACGCCCCCGCGAGGCAGGTCCAGGCGATCTCCGCCGAGCAGGTCCTGGCGGCCGGCGGCGTCGAGGGCGAGACCTACGGGGCGTACGTCGCGATGACCGCGGAGGACCCGGCGGTCGTCCCGGTCCCCGGCACCCTGGCCGCGCCGAGCACGGACCCCGGGTCGCACCTGTCGTACGCGTTCCAGTGGTGGACGTTCGCGCTCGGCGGGCTCGTCGCGTTCAGCCTCGGTGCGCGTCGCGAGCTGCAGGACGCCCGCATCGCGTCCGACGCCGAGCCACCGGAACCTGCGCCGGCACCCGTGTCGGTGGACGGCGTCGAGCTGTGGCCCACCCGGGACACGCCGCGACCTCGTCGCGCGCCGGCGGCGCCGGACGTGCCGCGGCGCCGCGGTGGTCGCGACGAGGACGCGGAGGACGCACTCATCGACGCCCAGCTGGGCGATCAGGACGGCCGCTAGGCCAGCGCGATCAGGTCCAGGTAGGCCGGGCTCCACAGGTCCTCGTCGCCGTCGGGCAGCAGCAGCACCCGCTCCGGGTCGAGCGCCGCGACGGCGCCCTCGTCGTGCGACACCAGGACCACGGCCCCGGCGTAGCCGCGCAGGGCCGCGAGGATCTCCTCGCGCGACGCCGGGTCGAGGTTGTTCGTCGGCTCGTCGAGCAGCAGCACGTTGGCGCTGGACACGACGAGCGACGCGAGCGCCAGACGGGTCTTCTCGCCGCCGGACAGCACCCGGGCGGGCTTGTCGGCGTCGTCGCCCGAGAACAGGAACGACCCGAGCACGGACCGCACCTGGGTCTCGGTGAGATCGGGGGCCGAGGACTTCAGGTTCTCCACCACGGTCCGCTCGAGGTCGAGCGTCTCGTGCTCCTGCGCGTAGTACCCGAGCTTGAGCCCGTGCCCCGGGCGGACCTCGCCCGTGTCGGACTTCTCGACGCCGCCCAGGATCCGCAGCAGGGTGGTCTTGCCGGCGCCGTTGAGGCCGAGCACCACGACCTTGCTCCCCCGGTCGATCGCCAGGTCGACGTCCGTGAAGACCTCCTGCGACCCGTACGTCTTGGACAGCCCTGCGGCGGTCAGCGGGGTCTTGCCGCAGGCGGCCGGCTCGGGGAACCGCAGCCGCGCGACCTTGTCGGAGGCGCGGACCTCCTCGAGCCCGGACAGCAGACGCTCGGCACGGCGGGCCATGTTCTGCGCGGCGACCGTCTTGGTGGCCTTGGCGCGCATCTTGTCGGCCTGCGCCATGAGGGCGGAGGCCTTCTTCTCGGCGTTGGCCCGCTCGCGGCGGCGGCGCTTCTCGTCCGTCTCGCGCTGCTGCAGGTACGCGTCCCAGCCGAGGGCGTACTGGTCGAGCTGCGAGCGGTTGGCGTCCAGGTGGAAGACCTTGTTCACGACCGCACGCAGCAGGTCGGCGTCGTGCGAGATCACGATCAGCCCGCCCGAGTACGTCTTCAGGTAGTCGCGCAGCCACATGATCGAGTCGGCGTCGAGGTGGTTGGTCGGCTCGTCGAGCAGCAACGTCTCGACGCCGGAGAACAGGATGCGGGCGAGCTCGACGCGACGGCGCTGACCACCGGAGAGGGTCCCGATGGTCTGGCCGAGCACGCGCTCGTCCAGGCCGAGGTTCGACGCGATGCGGTGCGCCTCGCTCTCGGCGGCGTACCCGCCGGCCGCGTTGAACCGCGAGTCGAGCCGGGAGTAGCGGTCCATCGCCTTCTCCCGGACGGCGTCGTCCTCGCTGGCCATCGCCGTCTCGGTGGCGCGCATGGCACGCACGACCTCGTCGAGCCCACGGGCCGACAGCACCCGGTCCATGGCGAGCTGCTCGAGGTCACCCGTGCGGGGGTCCTGCGGCAGGTAGCCGACGTCGCCCGAGCGGACGATCTGGCCGCCCGTGGGCTGCGTCTCCCCCGCCAGGGTCTTGGTGAGCGTGGTCTTGCCGGCGCCGTTGCGACCGACCAGACCGATCCGGTCGCCGCCCGCGATGCGGAACGACGACTCCTCGAGCAGCACTCGTGCGCCGATGCGCAGCTCGACAGCCTGGGCAGTGATCACTTGACGGTTTCCTCCGAGTTCGCCGCGCTGGCGTTGGCCGCGGGCACAAACGCCAGCAAGTCTACTTCCGGCTAGCGTGGCGTCCGGTCGCACGGTGCAGCCGCTCGCAACAGGTGCACCCCCGATCCAGCGGGATCGCCCGCGCCAGCCACGACGATCAAGGGGTAGCCATGACCAGCGCACCTGACAACGAGACCGCCGCAGCACCCGCTCTCGCTCTGCCGGCCCCGATCGCGCGCTCGTCGGTCGCCACCGACGTCGCGCTGATCTCGACGTTCGCCGCGTTCATCGCGGTGTGCGCGATCCTGCCCGGCATCCCGACGCCGTCGGGCGTCCCGATCACCCTGCAGACCTTCGCGGTGATCCTCGCGGGGCTGGTGCTCGGCTGGCGCCGCGGTGGCCTGGCTGCCCTGCTCTACGTGGCACTCGGGCTGGCGGGGCTGCCCATCTTCTCCGGGGGCGTCGGCGGGGTCGCGGTGCTCGCCGGGCCGTCCGTCGGGTACCTCCTCGCCTTCCCGTTCGGCGCCGCGCTCGCCGGGGTCTTCGCCGGACTGGCCGTCCGGAGCGCCGACCGGCTGCGGTCGTCGGCGCTGGCCGACTGGCTGTCCGCACGGTTCGGTGAGGGTGTCGGTCGCGCGCCGTCGGCCTGGCGGTACCCCCTGCTGGTCGTGGCCGGGCTCGGCGCGAGCTTCCTCACGATCCACCCGGCCGGCATCACCGGTCTCATGGTGCGCCTGGGCATCACGCTAAGCGAGGCCGTCGCCATCGACGTCGTCTACTGGCCCGGCGACGTCCTGAAGAACCTCGCCGCCGCCGCCGTCGCCGTCGCGATCTTCAAGGCGTTCCCCGACATGCTCCGCTCACGCCGCTGACCTCGATGATCGCGCTCGACGACGTCCTCGTCACCGCCTACAGCCCTGACCCGGCCGGCGGCGCGGACCGCGTCGTCCGGCTGCTCGGGCCGGTGACCCTCGAGCTCGTCGAGCACCGGGTCGCGATCGTCGGCGCCAACGGGTCGGGCAAGTCCACGCTCGCCCGGCTCATCAACGGCCTCGTCCTGCCGTCGTCCGGCACCGTCCGCGTGGACGGACTGGACACCGCGCGGGACGGGGCCGCGGTGCGCCGCACGGTCGGGTTCATGTTCACCGACCCCGACGCCCAGCTGGTCATGCCGACTCCGGTCGAGGACGTCGCCCTGTCCCTGCGCCGCCTGCCGATGACGCCGGCGGAGCGGGACGTCGCCGCACGGGCGGCGCTCGCCCGCTTCGGGCTGGCCGACCGCGCGGAGGTCCCCGTGCACGCCCTGTCCGGGGGGCAGCGGCAGCTGCTCGCGCTGGCGTCGGTGCTCGCGACCGAGCCGGCGATCCTCGTGTGCGACGAGCCCACGACGCTCCTCGACCTGCGGTGGCGTGGTGTGGTCGACGCGCTCCTGGCCGACCTGGAGCAGCAGGTCGTCGTGGTCACCCACGACCTCGACGCCGCCGTGCGGGCCGACCGGGTGCTGGTCGTCGACGACGGTGCGGTGGTCTTCGACGGCGATCCCGGGGACGCCGTCGCCCACTACCGCGCACTCATGCAGGTTGGCGCGTGAGCGGGCCGATCCGGCCGCCGTGGGCAGGCCCCCTCGGGCTGTACCACCCCGGCACGACCGTCATCCACCGCGCACCGGCAGGCCTCAAGCTCGCATTCCTGGCGGGGTTCGCCATCGCGGTCGTCGCGGTGCGCGGTCCCGCCTCCGCCCTCGTGTTCCTCGGCGTCGCCCTGCTGGCCCAGCTGGTCGCCCGCATCCCGTGGCACCGCACGACGCGCGGCCTGGTCCCCGCCCTGGTCACCGCCGCACTGATCGGTACCTACCAGTGGTGGGCGCGCGGCTGGGCGACCGCCGTCGAGGTCGCCGTCGACCTCGTCGCCCTCGTCCTGCTCGCCGCCGTCGTCACGGCCACGACGCGCGCCGACACCCTGCTCGACGCCCTCGCTCGCCTGGCCCGGCCGCTGCGGCACATCGGCCTGTCCCCCGACACGTTCGCCCTGGCGGTCGGCCTGTTCCTGCGCACCATCCCGGTCCTGGCGCGCATGTCGCTGGAGACCCGCGACGCCGCCCGCGCCAGGGGTCTGGACCGCGAGCCGCGCGCGATCCTCGTGCCGGCCGCCGTGCGGATGGTCGCGCACGCCCGTGCCACCGGCGACGCCCTCGCGGCCCGGGGACTGGGCGAAAACTGACGCTCGGCGCGCGCGCACGCCCTCGCGCCGCTACGGTTCCCCGGTGACATTCCAGGAGGGTGGCAGCTTCGGTGGCGGTCGCGTCCGCAAGGGCGGCGGCGGCGGCAAGGTGGCGGTCGGCGGCGGTGCGGTCGGGCTCCTCGTCCTCGCCATCTACCTGTTCACCGGCGTCGACCTCTCCGGGAGCACCGGTGCGGTCCAGGACCCCGCGGGCCAGACGGGCGAGACCGTCGGCGTGTGCTCCGCGGAGCAGGCGAACACCGACCGCAACTGCCTCTACAGCGGAACCCTCGACTCGCTCGACACGGTCTGGAGCGCAACCCTCGCGGCCGCCGGCGGCCAGTTCAGCCAGCCGGACGCCGTGACGTTCACCGACGCCGTGGCCACCGGCTGCGGCAACGCGTCCAGCTCGACGGGGCCGTTCTACTGCCCGCCCGACGCCACGATCTACGTCGACGTCTCGTTCTTCGACCAGCTCGCCCAGCTCGGCGCCGAGGACGGCCCCCTGGCCGAGCAGTACGTCATCGCCCACGAGTACGGGCACCACATCCAGAACATCACCGGCGTCATGGACGAGGCGAACCGGCAGGGCACCGGCGCGGACTCCGACTCCGTCCGCGTCGAGCTGCAGGCGGACTGCTACGCCGGCATGTGGGCCGGCCAGGCCGCGTCCACCGTCGACCCCGACACCGGCGTCGCCTACCTCGCGCCGATCACCCAGCAGCAGCTCCAGAACGCGCTCGCCGCAGCGGCCGCCGTCGGCGACGACAACATCCAGGAGCAGTCCGGCGGCGGGGTGAACCCCGACTCGTGGACCCACGGCTCCAGCGAGCAGCGGGAGCGCTGGTTCACCACCGGCTACGAGCAGGGCACTCTCGAGGCCTGCGACACGTTCGCCACCGACCAGCTCTGACGACCAGCTGCTAGACGCGTCCCCCGGTCCCCAGCGGCCACACGTAGTACGCGATGCCCTCGTACGACCAGTTCCGGTCGACAGCCTTCAGGTGATCGGCCTCGGCCTGGTTCGCCGTGTAGAAGTGCTTGCCGAACGCCGACGACCAGAAGCGGTAGAGCGGGACCGAACCCTGCTTCGGCGAGTCCGGAGCACAGTAGGCGATGCCCTCGTAGGTCCAGTTGGGGTCGGACGTCACGAGGTGCTGCTTCTCCTCGAAGCTCTGCGTGTAGAAGTGCGACTGGACCACCGGGGAGTAGAACCGGTAGACGGGCGGGCCGACGGTGCACCAGCCGTCCGCGGACACCGCCACCGTGGAGAACGCCTGACCCTCGTAGACCCAGCTCGGGTCGGTGGCACGGATGTGCGCCACCTCGTCGGTGTTCGTCGTGTAGATGTGGGCGTTCCCGTGGACGGGGCTCCAGAACCGGTACACGTCCACGAGCCGGATGGGCGGAGCCGTGACAGTGAGCGTGCGGCACCCGCCGGAGACGGTGGAGCCCTCCGACCTGCGGCTCACACAGACGTCCCACTCCTGCGGCCACCCGTCGTACTCGTAGTCGCGCCTCTCCCCCGGGATCGTCAGCGTGTAGGACCACGGCCCTGCGCCGGTGGAGGTGACCTTCGACGCGATCGCCCCCTCGGCAGCCGAGATGAGGTAGATGTCGGTCGGCTGGAGGTCCTCACCCGTCAGGTCACTCCACCCGTCGCTGGAGAGGACGACCTTCTTGCCGGCCTGGACCGTCGGCGCCGAGAGGGTGAAGACCGGGGGCGTGTCAGCGGCCTGCACCTCGTCGGCGGCCTGCGTGGCGGACGCACCTGTCAGGGCGATCGACGACGCAAGGACGACGGCTGCGACAGCCGAGGCGGAGCGGGCGGTGAGCTTCACGTGATTCCCATCATGGGTCGCGGGGTCCGCGCGGGATGCGGCGAGTCGAGGTGCCGCCCCACGACCAGGTGCCTCGGTCACACGGTGGCGCGCGCTCGAACGCTACAACGGCGGATGCCCGCGCATGGCCGAAACAGACAGCCGAAAGGCCCCGGTCAGTGTCCTGACCGGGGCCTTCGGATGAGGCTGACTCAGATGTTGAAGCCGAGCGCCCGCATCTGCTCGCGACCGTCGGGCGTGATCTTCTCCGGGCCCCACGGCGGCATCCACACCCAGTTGATGCGGAAGCCGTCGACGATGCCGTCGAGGGCGGACGCCGACTGGTCCTCGATGACGTCGGTCAGCGGGCAGGCCGCGGACGTCAGCGTCATGTCGATGACCGCGGTGTTCGTCTGGTCGATGACGACGCCGTAGATCAGGCCGAGGTCGACGACGTTGATGCCGAGCTCGGGGTCGATGACGTCGCGGAGGGCCTCCTCGACGTCGGCCACCGTGGTCGGTGTGGGGGTGTCGGTGCTCATGAGCTCTCCCGTGCGCCGGTCTTGATGAGTGCGTCGGTCAGCGCCGCCCAGCCGAGCAGGGCGCACTTGATCCGTGCGGGGTACTTGGCGACGCCCGTGAAGGCGGTCGCGTCGCCGAGGGTCTCCTCGGCGTCGTCGTCGAGGCCCGCGCCGCGCGTCTGCATGAGCGCGCGGAACGTGCCGCCGATCTGGTCCACCGTGGCGAGGTCGTTGCCGACCACCAGGTCGTGCAGCACGGAGACGGAGGCCTGCGAGATGCTGCAGCCCTGCCCGTCCCAGCGCACGTCACGAATGATCACGCCGTGCTCGCCTGTGCTGTCGATGTCCACCTGCAGGGTCACCTCGTCGCCGCAGGTGGGGTTCACCTGGTGCGACTCGCCTGTGTGCAGGTGCAGGTCCCCCGCCGCGCCCAGTCCCTTGCCGTGCGGGAACTTCGCGTGGTCGAGGATGACCTGCTGGTACAGCTGCTCCATCGATCCCGTGCTCATGACACCTCCAGACCGAAGAACGCCCGGACCCCCGTCAGTGCTTCCCGGAAGACCTCGATCTCCTCGTCGGTCGTGTAGACCGCCGCGCTCGCGCGCGAGGTCGACGCTACGCCGAACCGGCGGTGCAGGGGCTGCGCGCAGTGGTGGCCCACCCGCACGGCCACCCCGGCGTCGTCGAGCACCTGGCCCACGTCGTGCGCGTGCACGCCGTCGACGACGAACGAGACGGTCGCCAGGCGGTCGCGCGTGTCGGTCGGGCCGATCACCCGCACGCCGGGCACCGACGCGACCGCGTCCAGCAGCAGCCGGGCCAGGTGCGCCTCGTGCGCGGCGACCGCGCCCATGCCGAGCTCCTGCAGGTACGACGCGGCGGCGCCCATCCCGACGGCCTGCGACACCATCTGCGTGCCGGCCTCGAACCGCTGCGGCGGCGGCGCGTACGTCGTCGACTCCATGGTGACGACCTCGACCATCGACCCACCGGTGGTCACCGGCGGCATGGCCTCGAGCAGCTCACGCCGCCCGTACAGCGCACCGACGCCCGTGGGGCCGAGCATCTTGTGCCCCGAGAACGCCGCGAAGTCGACGCCCAGGGCCGTGAGGTCCACCGGCAGGTGCGGGACCGACTGGCAGGCGTCCAGCACCGTCAGAGCGCCTACCGCGCGGGCCCGCTCGACGAACGCCTCGACCGGCGTGATCGCCCCGGTGACGTTCGACGCGTGCGTGAACGCCAGCACCTTCGTGCGCTCGGTCACGACCGTGTCGAGCTCGTCGACGCGGATGCGCCCGTCGTCGTCCACCCCGAGCCACCGCAAGGTGGCGCCGGTGCGGATCGCGAGCTCCTGCCACGGCACGAGGTTCGCGTGGTGCTCCGCCTCGGTGACGACGATCTCGTCGCCGGGCGCGAGCGCGAACCGCCGTGCGGCCGCTCCCCCGCGTCCCAGCGAGGCGTTCGACATCGCGTACGCGACGAGGTTGATCCCGGCCGTCGCGTTCGACGTCCACACCAGCGACCCCGGCGACACCCCGACGAACGACGCGACCCGGTCCCGGGCGTCCTCGAACGCCTCGGTGGCCTCCTCGGCGAGCTGGTGGGCTCCCCGGTGCACCGCGGCGTTCCGCTGCGCGTAGAAGTCCTGCTCGGCGTCGAGGACGACCTCGGGCTTCTGCGAGGTGGCCCCCGAGTCGAGGTACACCAGCGGCCGCCCGCCGCGCAGGGTCCGCGACAGCAGCGGGAAGTCCGCGCGCACGGCCGCGAGCTCGGTCGCGTCGAGCGTCCGGGCTGCGTCGTCGAGGGTGCTGGTCACTGTCGTCCTCAGAGGATGGTGGCGCTCGTCAGGAAGCGGTCGTAGCCCTCGTTCTCGAGGCGCTCGGCCAGCTCGGGCCCGCCCTCCTCGGCGACCTTGCCGTCGACGAACACGTGCACGTAGTCCGGCGTGATGTAGCGCAGGATCCGCGTGTAGTGCGTGATGAGCAGCACGCCCACGTCGCCGCCGGCCTTGACGCGGTTCACACCCTCGGACACGACGCGCAGGGCGTCGACGTCCAGGCCGGAGTCGGTCTCGTCGAGGATGGCGAAGCGCGGCTTGAGGAGCTCCATCTGGAGGATCTCGTGGCGCTTCTTCTCACCACCCGAGAAGCCCTCGTTGACCGAGCGCTCGGCGAACGTCGGGTCCATGCGCAGGTTGTCCATGGCGGTGCGGACGTCCTTGACCCACGAACGCAGCGGCGGCGCGGAGCCGTCGATCGCCGTCTTGGCGGTGCGCAGGAAGTTCGACACGCTGACGCCGGGGACCTCGACCGGGTACTGCATGGCGAGGAACAGGCCGGCGCGGGCGCGCTCGTCGACCGACAGGGCGAGGACGTCCTCACCGTCGAGCGTCACGGTGCCGGACGTGATCTGGTACTTCGGGTGGCCGGCCAGCGAGTACGCCAGCGTCGACTTGCCGGAGCCGTTCGGGCCCATGATGGCGTGGGTCTCGCCGCTGGCGACGGTCAGGTCGACGCCACGCAGGATGGGCTTGGCGCCCTCCTTCGTCTCGACGCTGACGTGCAGGTCGCGGATCTCCAGGGTGGACATGCTGTTCCTTCCAGGGCAGTTCAGAGAGTCAGTTCAGAGCGGGGCGTCGACGTCGACCAGCACGCGCTGGCCGTCGACGGTCACGGGGTAGACGGGGACGGGCTGCACGGCGGGCGGCCCGGTGGGCTTGCCGGTGCGCAGGTCGAACCGCGAGCCGTGGAGCCAGCACTCGATCGTGCAGTCCTCCACCTCGCCGTCCGACAGCGAGACGGCACCGTGCGAGCAGATGTCGCTGATGGCGTGCAGCTCACCGGCGGAGTCGCGCACCAGCGCGACCTCGACCGTGCCGTGCTCGGCCTCCAGCTCGACGCGGAGCGTGCCCTCGACGGGCACGTCCTCGTCGTAGCAGGCCAGCTGGGCGCTCATGCACGCTCCGTCGTGAGAGACACCTCGGAACCCTCGACGTGAGCGGTGCCCGCCGTGTCCTCGGACAGCGAGTCGAGCACGCTCATCGACTTCTCGAGCTCGCGCTCGATGGCCCCGATGAGGCGCTCCTCGATGTCGGGGACGCCGATCTCGTGGATGAGCTCCGCGAAGAAGCCGCGCACCACGAGCCGACGCGCGTCGGACTCCGGGATGCCCCGGGCGCGCAGGTAGAAGAGCTGCTCGTCGTCGAACCGGCCGGTCGCGCTGGCGTGGCCGGCACCCTCGATGAGACCGGTCTCGATCTCGAGGTTCGGCACCGAGTCGGCGCGCGCGCCGTCGGACAGCACCAGGTTGCGGTTGAGCTCGTACGTGTCGGTGCCCTCGGCAGCCGCGCGGATGAGCACGTCACCGACCCACACCGTGTGCGCGCCCTCGCCCTGGAGGGCGCCCTTGTACGTGACCCGCGAGATGCAGTTGGGCACCGCGTGGTCGACGAAGAGGCGCTGCTCCTGGTGCTGGCCCGCGTCGGCGAAGTACAGGCCGAGCATCTTCACGCTGGCGCCCTCGCCGACGAACTCGGCGTCGGGCGTGATCCGCACGACGTCGCCGCCGAGCGTCACCGCGATGTGCTTGACGGTGGCGTCGCGGCCGATCCGCAGCCGGTGCGAGGACGCGTGGACCGAGCCGTCGGCCCAGTCGTGCACCGTGACGACGGTCAGGTGCGCACCCTCGTCGGCGACGATCTCGACCGTCTCGGTGAGCGCGGCGTGACCGACGTGGTCGATGACGACCACGGCCTGCGAGAGCGGCTCGGCGTGGATCAGCAGGTGGGTCGCGCTCGGCTCCAGCGACGCCTCGTGCGTGCCGGCGCCCTCGACGCCCTCGATGCGGATCGACGTCACCTCGGAGGCGACGGCCTCCTTCGGGACCGTGACGATCGTGGCGCGCGGGAACGAGGCCCACGCGACGGCGGCGGCCCGGTCACCGGGCTCGCCGGCCTTGCCGAGCCGCACGTCGTCGCGGTCCACGATCTCGACCTGCACCTCGGGCGCCTCGACGACCGTCGTCAGCACGCCGTGGCCGTTCAGCACGCCGTCGGTGTCCGCGGCGAAGAGCGGCGCGAGCCGGGCGACCGGTGCGAAGCGCCACTCCTCCTCGCGGCCGTTCGGGACCGGGAAGTCGGCGACGTCGAACGACGTGGGACGCGATGCGCGGGACGCCTCGGGCAGCGGCCCGACCCCGTGCGAGTGGCTCCCGTCGGCGGTTGCCTTGGTGTGGTCCGTCGACAAGGAGTCTGTGGTGGTCGTCATCAGCCGACGGCCCCTTCCATCTGCAGCTCGATGAGGCGGTTCAGCTCGAGGGCGTACTCCATGGGCAGCTCACGCGCGATGGGCTCGACGAACCCGCGCACGATCATCGCCATGGCCTCGGTCTCGGCCATGCCTCGGGACATCAGGTAGAACAGCTGGTCCTCGCTCACGCGCGACACGGTCGCCTCGTGGCCCATCGACACGTCGTCCTCGCGGACGTCCACGTACGGGTAGGTGTCGGAGCGGGAGATCTGGTCGACCAGGAGTGCGTCGCACAGCACGTTCGACGCGGAGTGGTGGGCGCCCTCGAGCACCTGCACCAGACCGCGGTAGGACGTGCGGCCACCGCCGCGCGCGACCGACTTGGAGACGATCGAGCTGGAGGTGTGCGGCGCGGCGTGCACCATCTTGGCGCCGGCGTCCTGGTGCTGGCCCGCACCGGCGAACGCGATGGACAGCGTCTCGCCGCGCGCGTGCTCACCGAGCAGGTAGATGGCCGGGTACTTCATGGTCACCTTGGAGCCGATGTTGCCGTCGACCCACTCCATCGTCGCGCCCTCGGCCGCGGTCGCCCGCTTGGTGACGAGGTTGTAGACGTTGTTCGACCAGTTCTGGATGGTCGTGTACCGCACGCGGGCGTTCTTCTTGACGATGATCTCGACGACCGCGGAGTGCAGCGAGTCGCTGGAGTACACCGGCGCGGTGCAGCCCTCGACGTAGTGCACGTACGAGCCCTCGTCGGCGATGATCAGCGTCCGCTCGAACTGGCCCATGTTCTCGGTGTTGATCCGGAAGTAGGCCTGCAGCGGGATCTCGACGTGCACGCCCGGCGGGACGTAGACGAACGAGCCGCCCGACCAGACGGCCGTGTTGAGCGACGCGAACTTGTTGTCCCCGGGCGGGATGACCGAGCCGAAGTACTGCTCGAAGATCTCCGGGTGCTCGCGCAGCGCGGTGTCCGTGTCGAGGAAGATGACGCCCTGCTCCTCGAGCGACTCCTGGATCTGGTGGTAGACCACCTCGGACTCGTACTGCGCGGCGACGCCGGCGACAAGACGCTGCTTCTCGGCCTCCGGGATGCCGAGGCGGTCGTACGTGCTCTTGATGTCCTCGGGCAGGTCCTCCCAGCTGGTGGCCTGCTTCTCCGTGGACCGCACGAAGTACTTGATGTTGTCGAAGTCGATGCCCGACAGGTCCGAGCCCCACCAGGGCATGGGCTTCTTGTCGAACAGGCGCAACGACTTCAGGCGCGTCTTGAGCATCCACTCGGGCTCGTTCTTGAGCGCGGAGATCTCCCGGACCTTGGCCTCGGACAGGCCGCGGGTCGCAACGGACCCGGCGGTGTCGGCGTCGTGCCAGCCGTAGTTGTAGTTCCCGATGGAGGCGATGGCCTCGTCCTGGGTCATCTGCGGCGCTGCTGCGGCCGCAGTGCTGTCGGTCTGTGCACTCATGCTGATTGTCCTTCCACGGAGAGCACGGGGTGGGCAGGGGCGTGGGGGGTCGAGCTGGTCGTCAGAGGGATGCTCGTGGTGCAGACGTGGCCGCCACCGGCCAGCGTCGCGAGGCGCTGCACGTGCACGCCGAGGAGCCGCGAGAACGCACGCGCCTCGGCCTCGCACAGTGCCGGGAACTCGTGCGCGACGTCCTGGACCGGGCAGTGGCCCTGGCACAGCTGCATGGCCATGCCGCCGGGGACCGGCCGCGCGGAGGCGGCGTACCCGTCGGCGGTGAGCCCGTCGGCCAGCACGCGGACGCGCTCGGCGACGTCGTCCCCGGCGGCGGCGACGGCCTGGGCGTGCCGCTCCTCCAGGTCGCGGACGCGCTGCTCCGCGAAGCCCTGCACGGCCTGCGGTCCGGCGGTCTCCGCGAGGAAGCGCAGCGCCTGGCTGGCCAGCTCGGAGTAGCGGTGGGAGAGCGCGGCCTGGCCGCGGCTGCTCACGACGTACCGCCGGGCGGGCCGTCCGCGGCCCTTCGGACCACTCGTCCCGTCGTGCACGGTGATCTGGTCCGTGGCCTCGAGGACCCCGAGGTGCCGACGGATCCCGGCAGGTGCGAGGTCGAGCTGCGCGGCGAGCTCGGCGGCGGACACCGGGCCGGCGGTCGCGACGATCTGCAGCACGCGCTGGCGGGTCCCGGCGTCGGAGTCCGGCGTGGTGGTGTCCGCGAGGGTGCGGTCGATCGCGGGCAGCGTCGCGTTCATGCACACCTCCGTCGGGTCTCGGCCGGGTCGTCCACCACGTGTCAACGGCCGCGCACGGGAGCGCACAGAACAGGGCCGCGATATTGGCAACATCCTTGTTGTCAATATCCATCCCCGCAAGCAAGGTGACCCTTCGCCGACGTCGCGTCCCTCACACCGGAAGACGACTGCGGGCGCCCTAGACTTCCCTCTCGTGCCCGACTCCCCCGCGCTCGAGATCTCCGGGCTCGTCAAGCGCTACGGCGGCCGCGCCGTCGTCGACGGGCTCGACCTGGTCGCCCAGCACGGCCAGGTGACCGCGGTCCTCGGCCCGAACGGCGCCGGCAAGACGACGACCGTCGAGTGCTGCGAGGGCCTGCGGGAACCCGACGGCGGCAGCGTGCGCGTGCTGGGCCTCGACCCGCTGACGCAGGCTCGCGACCTGCGCCCCCGCGTGGGCGTGATGCTCCAGGACGGCGGGCTCCCGACGGGCGTCAAGGCGCACGAGATGCTCGCGCACGTCGCCCGGATGTACGCCGACCCGCGGGACCTGGGCGAGCTGACCGAGCGGCTCGGGCTCGGGTCGTTCGCCCGGACCACCGTCCGGCGGCTCTCCGGCGGACAGCGACAGCGGCTCGCGCTCGCGGCGGCGATCGTCGGCCGGCCCGAGGTCGTGTTCCTCGACGAGCCGAGTGCCGGGATGGACCCGCAGACCCGGCACGCGGTCTGGGACCTGGTGCGCGAGCTCCGCGACGAGGGCGTCGCGGTGGTGCTCACGACGCACCTCATGGACGAGGCCGAGGACCTCGCCGACCAGGTCGTCGTCGTCGACCACGGCCGTGTCATCGCGCAGGGCTCCGTCGGGTCGCTCGTGTCCTCGGCCGAGGACCGGACGCTCCGGCTCGAGACGGCGCCCGGGCTCGACCTGCGCGCCGCGCTCGGTGCGGACTTCCTCGTGACCGAGCCGCGCGACGGGTCCTACACCGTCACCGGCGCCGTCGACCCCGCCGCGGTCGCCGCGGTCACCGCCTGGCTCGCCGCGCAGGGCGCGCTGGCCACGCGGTTGACCGTCGGACGACGCACCCTCGAGGACGTCTTCCTCGACCTGACCGGACGGAACCTGCGATGAACGCGCCCGCGAGCACCCGCCAGCGGGTCGTCGCACAGACCACGTTCGAGGCACGCGCCATCCTGCGCAACGGCGAGCAGCTGCTCGTGACGATCATCGTGCCGGTGCTCGTCCTCGTCGGGCTGACGAAGGCCACCGGGATCGACCTCGACACCGGCGGCGCCAGCCGGATCGACTTCCTCACGCCCGGTGTCCTGGCCCTGGCCGTGATGACGACCTCCTTCACGTCGCAGGCGATCGCCTCGTCGTTCGACCGCCGCAACGGTGTCCTGCGGCTGCTCTCCACCACCCCGCTCGGTCGCGGCGGGCTGCTCGCGGGCAAGGTGCTCGGCGTGCTGGTCGTGGAGCTCGTCCAGGTCGTCGTCATCGGCCTGACCGCACTGCTGCTCGGGTGGCGCCCCGACCCGGCCGGGATCCCGCTGGCCCTGGTCGCGGTCGTCCTGGGCACCGCCGCGTTCACCTCGCTCGCGCTGCTCGTCGCCGGGACCCTGCGCGCGGAGGCGGTGCTCGCCGTCGCGAACCTGCTGCTGCTCGTCCTGGCGGTCGCGGGCGGCGTCGTCATCCCGGCGAGCCAGCTGCCCGGGCCGATGGCCCATATCGCCCTGCTGCTGCCCTCCGGAGCGCTGGGCGAGGCGATGCGCGAGACGTTGCTGCACGGCGTCCTGCCCCCCTGGTCGGTCGTCGTCCTCGTCGGCTGGACCGCCGCGCTCGGGTGGGGCGCGAGCCGCCTGTTCCGCTGGCACTGACCGCTACCGTGAGCCGATGGACGCTGCGCAGGACGCCTCGTTCCAGGCGGCGCTGGCCGCCGAGTACGCCGCGCTCGTACGCACCGTCGCCGAGTTCGACGGACGCCTGCTGACCGTCAAGAGCTGGTCGGTGACCCTGAGCCTGGCGGGCATCGGTCTCGGGTTCCAGCAGGAGCACTACGCGCTGTTCGCGCTCGCCGCCGCGACGGGTGCGGCGTTCTGGCTGATCGAGGCGATGACCAAGCGTCACCAGGTGCGGTACTACCCCCGGATGCGCCAGATCGAGGCGTGGTCCGCCGTCGGGAGGGACCTCCGGCTCGGTGACCTGCCGGTCTCCGCGCCGCGCATCGACGCCGCGTGGACGGCGGCCGGACGGACCGATCCCGCGGCCGCGCTCGCCGAGCCGCCGCGGGAGATGACCAGCGAGGAGATCCGCCGGATGCGCCGGCACGTCGCGTGGCTCCCCCACGTGTTCGTGCCGAGCGCGTTCGCCGTGGTCCTCGGGCTCGCCCTGACCGCGCTCGCGGCGACGGGGACGCTCGACCTCCCGCTGTGACGAGCCTCGCGCGCCGGGCGGTCGGGCGCCGACGGACCGGACCGTAGGCTGGTCGCTGTGAGCTCGTCCCCCGCCCTCGAGACCGGCCCGTCGACCCTGGACCGGTTCCGCGACCGGTGGACCTGGACCGCCGTGGTCGCCAACCTCGTCGGCCAGATCCTCATCATCGTGACGGGCGGCGCCGTGCGGCTCACGGGCTCCGGCCTGGGCTGCTCGACGTGGCCGCAGTGCGAGCCGGGCGAGTTCACCCCGCGGTTCCACGACGCGACGTCGATCCACCCGTTCATCGAGTTCGGCAACCGCACGGTCAGCGGCCTGCTCGTGGCCGTCGCCACGGTCGTCGCGGTGCTGGTGGTCCTCGACCGTCGCCGCCCCTGGTCGTACCGCCGGCTCGGCCTGGTCCCCGTGGTGGGGGTGCTGATCCAGGCGGTCATCGGCGGGATCACCGTGCTCGTCGACCTGCACCCGGCGATCGTCGGCGGCCACCTGCTCATCTCGATGGCGCTCGTCGCGTTCTCCACGTGGCTGGTCGTGCGCACGAGGGAGGGCGACGGCCCGGCCGTGCCGCTGGTCGACCGGACGACCCGGCTCCTGGTGCGCGTGCTCAGCGTCCTGGCGGCCGTGGTGCTCGTGCTCGGGGTCGTCGTCACGGGCGCCGGACCCCACTCGGGCGACGAGGAGGTCGGCTACCGGTTCGCCGTCGACCCGTGGGCCATGTCGAAGGTGCACGCCGCCTCCGTCTGGGCGTTCGTCGCCGTGCTCGTCGTCGTGCTGGTCCTCCTGCACCGCCGCGGGGTCACCGGTCGTCCGGAGGCGATGGGCTACACGCTGCTCGCCGTCACGCTCGCCCAGGGCGCCATCGGCTACGTCCAGCTGTTCAGCGGCCTGCCGATCGGCCTGGTCAACCTGCACATGCTCGGCGCTGCGGTGCTCGCCTCCGCGGTCACGTTCTTCGTCGGGAGCCTGCGCACCCGCGACAGCGTGTAGCGACTTCTCTGGGTATGTCCTGGTCGGGTGTCGGAGGTCTCTCCTAGCCTCGACCCATGGCAGACGCGATCACCGCAACGGGACTCGTCAAGCGCTACAAGACCGTCACGGCCCTCGACGGGGTCGACCTCGCCGTGCCGACCGGCTCCGTGCTGGGCCTGCTCGGGCCCAACGGCGCGGGCAAGACCACCATCGTCCGCATCCTCACCACGTTGCTGAGGCCCGACGAGGGCTCCGCGACCGTCGCAGGCGTGGACGTCCTGGCCAAGCCCCGGGACGTGCGCCGGCGCATCGGCCTGTCCGGGCAGTACGCCGCCGTCGACGAGTACCTCACCGGCTTCGAGAACCTCGACATGATCGGCCGGCTGTACCACCTGGGCGCCAAGCGCTCCCGGGAGCGGGCGCGCGAGCTGCTCGCGTCGTTCCGGCTCGAGGACGCCGCGGACCGGCCGTCCAAGACGTACTCGGGCGGCATGCGCCGCAGGCTCGACCTCGCGGGTGCCCTCGTGGCGGACCCGCCGATCATCTTCCTCGACGAGCCGACGACGGGCCTGGACCCGCGGGGGCGCACCGAGATGTGGGAGGTGATCCAAGGGCTCGTCGCCGGCGGGACCACCCTCCTGCTGACCACCCAGTACCTCGAGGAGGCCGACCTGCTGGCCGACGACATCGTGGTCATCGACCACGGCAGGATCATCGCGCAGGGCACGGCCGACCAGCTCAAGACGCAGGTGGGCGGCGAGCGGCTCGAGCTCACCGTCCGGGACCCGGAGACCCTGCTGGCCGCCCGGGACCTGCTCGAACCGCTCGGGGTCGGCAAGGCTGCGCTGGACGAGGGCCGGCGGACGCTCCTCATGCCGATCAGCGGCGGCGCGCAGGTGCTCACCGAGGCGCTGCGCGTCCTCGACGACGCGCAGATCGGCATCGACGACGTCGGGCTGCGCCGGCCCACCCTGGACGACGTGTTCCTGTCCCTGACGGGGCACCCGAGCGAGGAAGAGCCGGTCCCACCGGACGCTCCCACCGAGACGCCACCCCCTCCCGGTCGGCACGCCGCGGCCGACAGCTCCTCGACCGGAGGTGCCTGATGGCCGCGCCCACCGTCTTCTCGGACTCCTACGTCGTCGCCAAGCGCAACATCATCAAGATCAAGCGCGTCCCCGACCTGCTGGTCTTCACCACGCTGTCGCCGATCATGTTCGTCCTGCTGTTCGCGTTCGTGTTCGGCGGGGCGATCGCGGTGCCGGGTGGGACGGACCCCGCCGCGTACCGGGAGTTCCTCATGGCGGGGATCTTCGCCCAGACCGTCATCTTCGGTGCCACCATCACGGGCGCCGGCCTCGCCGAGGACATCAAGAAGGGCATCATCGACCGGTTCCGGTCGCTCCCGATGGCCCCCTCGGCGGTGCTGACGGGCCGCACGATCTCCGACGTCGCCAACAACGTCCTCGTGCTCATCGTCATGTCGCTGACCGGGCTGCTGGTCGGCTGGGCCATCCACAGCTCGCCGGCCGAGGCGGCACTCGGCTTCCTGCTCCTGCTGGTCTTCGCCTACTCGGTCTCGTGGATCATGGCGTGGCTCGGCATGCTGGTGCCCAGCGTCGAGGTGTTCAACAACGCCACGTTCATCGTGATCTTCCCGCTGACGTTCGTGGCCAACACCTTCGTCCCGCTGGAGACGCTCCCGCCGGCGTTGCAGACCTTCGCCGAGTGGAACCCGGTGTCGGCGGTGACCCAGGCGTCCCGTGAGCTGTTCGGCAACATCCCCGAGGGGGTGCCCACGCCGGACGTCTGGCCCCTGCAGAACGCCGAGCTCTACACGCTGATCTGGTCGGCGATCTTCATCGTGGTGTTCGTCCCGCTGGCCAACTACCAGTACCGCCGCTCGACGAGCCGCTGACGGCGGCCGAGGTCAGAGGGTCACAGGCTCCAGCGTCGCCCACCCGCGGGCGCGGGCGGCCGCCGCGGCCAGCACGCCGGTGACCGCGGTCGGGCTGTGCAGGCGACCGGACAGCGCGGCGTCCACGGCGTCGTCGAGCGGCACCCACACCGGCACCATGGTGGCTTCCTCGTCCGTCCGCGTGAACCGATCGCCGTGCGCGACCGGCCGCAGGTCACGCGCCAGGAAGACCCGGATCCGCTCGTCCGAGCCTCCCGGCGTCGTGTAGAAGTCGACCAGCCGCCACCAGGCGCCGGCGACGAGGTCGGCCTCCTCGGCGAGCTCCCGTGCCGCCGCCAGGACGAGCTCCTCGTCCGGCACGTCACGCAGGCCGGCGGGCGGCTCCCACAGCACGGAGCGCACCGGGTGCCGGTACTGCGAGAGCAGCAGCACGCGGTCCTCGTCGTCGAGCGCGATGACTGCGACGGCACCGGGGTGCGCCACGTACTCGCGGAGCACCTGCGTCTCGCCCAGGTCCACCACGTCGCCGACGAGGTCGAAGATCCTGCCCCCGTGGATGACCTCGTGCGACACGACAGGTCGCGGCGCAACGAGGTCAGCCAGCGGCTCCCCCATCAGGACTCGTCGCCGCGCTGGGCCAGAGCGGCCTCGATGAGCCCGGCGAACAGGGGGTGCGCCCGCGTGGGCCGCGACTTGAACTCCGGATGCGCCTGCGTGGACACGTAGTACGGGTGCACGTCGCGCGGCAGCTCGACGAACTCGACCAGCGAGGTGTCCGGCGAGACGCCGGAGATGACCAGGCCGGCCTCCTCGAGCTTGTCGCGGTACGCGTTGTTCACCTCGTAGCGGTGCCGGTGGCGCTCGGAGACCTTGGTCGCGCCGTACGCCCCGGCGACGACCGACCCGGGCGTGAGGAGCGCCTCGTAGGCGCCCAGGCGCATGGTGCCGCCGAGGTCACCCTCGCCGCCGACGATCGCCAGCTGCTCGGCCATCGTGGCGATGACCGGGTGCGCGGGGTCCGCGTCGAACTCGGACGACGACGCACCGTCGAGGCCGAGGATCGTGCGGGAGTACTCGATGACCATGCACTGCAGGCCGAGGCAGATGCCGAGCGTCGGGACCAGGTTCTCGCGGGCCCAGCGCAGCGCGCCGAGCTTGCCCTCGATGCCCCGGACACCGAACCCCCCGGGGACCAGCACGGCGTCGACGCCCTCGAGCGCGAGCCGGGCACCCTCGGGCGTCTGGCAGTCGTCGGAGGTCACCCAGCGGATGACGACCTTGGTGTCGTGGTGGAAGCCGCCGGCGCGCAGGGCCTCGGTCACCGACAGGTACGCGTCGGGCAGGTCGATGTACTTGCCGACGAGAGCGACCTCGACGCGGTGGGCAGGCTGGTGCACGCGGTGCAGCAGGTCGTCCCAGCCCTTCCAGACGACGTCCCGGAACGGGAGGCTGAGCCGCTGCACGACGTACGCGTCGAGCCCTTCCGAGTGCAGCACGCGCGGGATGTCGTAGATGCTCGGCGCGTCCTTGGCCGTGACCACTCCCTCGACGTCCACGTCGCACATGAGCGCGATCTTGCGCTTCGTGGCCTCGGGCACCTCGCGGTCGGCCCGCAGGACGATGGCGTCCGGCTGGATGCCGATGCTGCGCAGCGCGGCGACGGAGTGCTGCGTCGGCTTCGTCTTCAGCTCGCCCGACGGGCCGATGTACGGCACCAGCGAGACGTGCAGGAAGAAGACGTTGTCGCGGCCGAGGTCGTGGCGCACCTGACGGGCCGCCTCGAGGAACGGCAGCGACTCGATGTCGCCGACGGTGCCGCCGATCTCCGTGATGATGACGTCGATGTCGTCCTCCGCCTGCTGACGCATGCGGGTCTTGATCTCGTCGGTGATGTGCGGGATGACCTGCACGGTGTCCCCGAGGTACTCGCCGCGACGCTCCTTGGCGATGACCTGCGAGTAGACCTGGCCGGTGGTCACGTTGGCCGAGCCCACCAGGTTCACGTCGAGGAACCGCTCGTAGTGCCCGACGTCCAGGTCCGTCTCGGCCCCGTCCTCGGTGACGAAGACCTCGCCGTGCTGGAACGGGTTCATGGTGCCCGGGTCCACGTTCAGGTACGGGTCGAGCTTCTGCATCGTGACGCGAAGGCCACGGGAGCGAAGGAGTCGGCCGAGGCTGCTCGCCGTCAGACCCTTGCCGAGGGAGGAGGCGACACCCCCGGTGACGAAGATGTGCCGGGTCGTGGATTCCGACCGCCCGGAGAGTCGATGCGCGCGCTCTGTCACGGGATTCCAACCTACCCGACGAACGCCCGATGCCGGAGAGCCGGACGGGGTGAGTCCGGACACGTCGCCCGTCAGGACAGCGGCGCGCCGGGGTTCGCCGGATCCGTGACGGGCACGGACTCCGGGGGCCTCGGCTGGGCCTCGATGGTCCGGAAGTCCCGGAGCGTGGCGCGGTCGCCGGCCAGCACGGCGCCGGCGACGACGAACGCCGCGATCACCGCCCCACCGGCCGCCGCGCCGACCGCCGTGACCGGCCCGTGCCCCGCCAGCTCCGCGACGGCGTCCACGACCCACCGGCCGGCGAGTGCGCCGACCCCGGCACCGACGACGAGCACGACCGCTGTGCGCGCCAGGCCCGCCGTCGCGGACCGCCCCGCGGCACGGCGCAGCAGGACCACCGCGAGCAGACCGCCGAGGAGCATGCCGAGCGAGCTGGCCTGCGCGAGCGCGAGGAGGGTCCCCGGGGGGTCGTCGCCCGCGGGTGCCTGCACCGCGGCGAGCACGAGCGTCGCGACGACGACGGTGCCCCAGCCCACGACGTTGGCGGTGATCGCCGACCGGCCACGCTCGAGCGCGTACAACGCCCGCGACGCGTGGAACATCAGCGCGAACCCGAGCAGCCCGGGTGCGAGCCAGGTGATCGTGGTGGCCATCGCCTGCATGGCCGGGCCGTCGCTCGCGAACGTGAGGAAGATGTCGGTCACGGCCGGCGCGACCGCGACGAGGACTGCGGCGCCGAGCGCGGCCGCGGCGAGGACGGCGCGCAGGGTGCCGGACGCCATCCGGGCGAACGCGTCGTGCTCCCGGGCGGCAGCGCGCTGGGCGAGCCGGGGGAACGTCGACGTGGCCAGCGGGACGACGAGCACGGCGTACGGCAGGAGGTACACCTGCTGGGCGTAGAAGTAGATCGACCACGTGCCGACGCTGCCGCGAGCGGACGCGACGATCAGCGCCACCAGGACGGAGAGCTGCTGCGCGACGAGGGAGCCGACGCCGGCGAACGCCAGCACGGCCAGCCGGCGACCCACCCCTGCCGGGAACCGCAGAGTCGGCCGGATCCGCACGCCGAGCCGGTGGACCGGGACGAACATCGGGAAGCACATCGCCGCGACGCCGAGGGTGGTCCCCCAGCCCAGCACGGCGAAGGCGGATCGCGTCACGGCCGTCGGGTCGTCGAACTCCCCGTCGGCGAGCGCCGCGTAGACCAGGTAGGTCGCGATGACGACCAGCGACGACAGCACCGGGGCGAAGGCCGGCCAGAAGAACCGCTTGTGGGCCTGGAGGACCGCGTAGAGCAGGACAGCGATGCCGTACATCGGCACCTGGACGGCGAAGACGGCGACGAAGTACTGCAAGAGCTCCGTCTCGGTGGGGTCGAGCTTCGGCCACACGGAGGCGATGAGCCCGCTGCAGGCCGCGAGCGCGGCTCCGAGCGGCACCAGCACGAGCAGCGTCCAGCCGAACGTCGCCGACGTGATCGCGTCGACGTCCTTGCGCAGGGCGCGCGACACGGGCAGCGCCAGGACGGGGATGAGGGCACCCGCCAGCGCACCGCCGGCGGCGACCTCGAAGAGCACGTTGGGCAGGGTGTTCGCCGCGTTGTAGACGCCGCCGATGCTCCCCTCGCCGCCGAACGCGTACGCCTGGACCAGGTACCGCGCGAACCCGAGCACGCGGCTCAGGACCGTCACGGCCGCGATCATGACCGCGGCCCCCCCGAGGCCGGCGAGCGTGCGCCGCGCCGCGGGGCTCACGCGGACCGGCCCGCCGGCGGGTCGACGGGACGCCGCCCCCAGCTGTCGACCTCCCGCAGGCCCGGGGTGCGTTCGATCACGCGCGTGAAGCTGACCTTCTCGCTCGCCACCGTCAGGGCCACGACGACGGCGAGCGCCGCCAGCCGGACCGGACGGGGAGCGCTCAGCACGACCGCGGTGCCCAGGGTCGCGCCCAACGCGTTGGCGCCGCCGTCACCGAGCATGTCCGCCTCGGCCAGGTCCTGGTCCATCGCGGCACCCACGACGCCGAGCACCGCGGCACCTGCGCCGGCGCCAGCGCCGGGTCCGAGGCCCAGCGGGGCCGCGACGAGCGTCGCCGCCTTGAGGGCACGCCCCGGCCGCAGGTCGAGCAGGTTCAGCAGGTTGGCGCTCGAGGCGACGAGAGCGCCGGACGCGGCGACGTCGGCCAGCCAGCCGACCGTCGAACGGCGGGTGCCGTCGGGTCGGTGGACGGGTGTCGCCGCCGCGGCCGCCACCAGCGCGCCCGCGCCGATGCCCAGCACCTTGAGGCCGCCCGTGGTGAGCTCGCCGCGCGCGAGAGCACCGAGATGACCGCGCAGCCCCTTGCGTCGCGTCGACGTGTCCTCGCCGAGGTCGTCCACGAGGCCGAACGCAGCACCCGACGCGGTCGCGACGGTCAGTGCCACCGCGCCGCGGGTCGAGGGCGCCCCGACGAGGCCTCCGGCGAGCAGCCCTGCGGCGACCGCCGGCCCTTCGAGCAGGCTGATCGGCTCGCCCCGGTGGTTCGTGCGGGTCCACCGCGCCTGGCCACCCGGCGCCTGGGCGTCGAGCACGCCGCGCACGACCGCGGTGACCCCGCTCGCGACGACCCCGGACAGGATGCGCCGCGGGAGACCGACCGTCATCCCTCGGTCCCGGCGGTCGCACCCGTGCCCTCGGGCACCCGCGGCGTGCGGTCGACGGGAGCGAGCTGGACGGCCGCGGGCAGCGGCGTCTCGCCCTCGCCGAAGCCGTAGTGCCCGTTGGTGCCCGCGATCCGGCCTGCGAGGGCGAGCGGAACGTTGACCTGTCCGGTGACCACCTCGGTGCCCGAGACCGTCGTCAGGGTGGATGCCAGGTCCTGGTCGGCGAGCACGGCGTCGGTGAGACTGCCCTCTCCGCGAGGCCCGTCGGCGAGCACGGCGCCCGACGACAGCTCCTGGGCGGCGCTCAGCACGGCGAGCTGGGCGTCGACCGACTCGGCGGGCACCGCCGTCGGCGTCGCGTCCTCGGCGAGCGGCTTCAAGGGCACCCCGATGACGACGATCGCGTCGGCGGGCACGGTGACCTGGTCCGCCACCATCACCAGCGGGCTGTCGCTCTCGCTCGACGACAGGAGCTGCAGCAGCACGGAGGCGTCGTCCGAGAGCACGTCCGGGTTGCTCGGGTCGGACGTGATCAGCGCCTGCACGAGGGCGGAGGCGAGCTCCCCCTCGACGCCGGCGTCGTCGGCCGGGACCGGGTCGAGGTAGGTGAGCAGCTGACCGACGAGGGCCTGGCGGAAGGTCCGCGCGTCCGGGTCGGCCCAGGTCTCGGTCAGGGTCACGTGCGCGGTGACGCTCGCACCCGACTCCGCGAGCCGCTCGTCGATCGCGGTCCGGATCGACTCGTCGACCTCGCCGAGCGCGATGACCGCGACGCGGCGGTCGGTGAGGGAGCCGTCGAGGAGCTGGGGTCCTGCGGCATCGATGTACGTCTCGGCGTCCTGCAGGGCGCCCGCCGTCGTGTCGAGCTCGGCCCGCAGGGCGTCCTTCTCCCCACGCAGCTGCTCGACCTGACCGGTGAGCGTGTCCCCGATCGTCTCCTTGAGCGGGCCGGCGCCCAGGGCGATGCCGACGGCGAGCGCGAGGAACACCGAGATGAGCGAGACGATGTGGTACCGGAAGTCGATCACTGTGCGAGGTCTCCGTCGAGTACGTCACCGGCGGAGGCCGGGACCAGGTGCTGAGGGCGGGCGGGGGCGGTCATCCGAACAGACCGCTCACCCACGACGTGATGTCGTCGATGCGGGCGCCCAGGAGTCCGATGAGGGTCTGCCCCGCCGCGGTCGAGGCGAGCGCGACGCCGAGGGCGAGGAGCCCCGCGAGGACCAGGAGCGTGAGCTGGAGGTTCGAGATCCGGTTCCGGTACAGCCGCGACACACCCTTCGCGTCGACCAGCTTGCTGCCGACCCGCAGGCGCGTGAGGAAGGTGCTCGCCATCCCGGAGCGCCCCTTGTCCAGGAACTCCACGAGCGTCGCGTGCGTGCCGACGGCGACGATGATCTCGGCGCCCTTGTCGTCGGCGAGGAGCATGGCGACGTCCTCGCTCGTGCCCGTCGCGGGGAAGACGACGTGCTTGACGTCGAGCTGCTCCACGCGCGCGAGCCCGGGTGCGCGGCCGTCGCGGTAGGCGTGCACGACGACCTCCGCGCCGCACATCAGGGCGCGGTCGGAGACGGAGTCCATGTCGCCGACGATGAGGTCGGGCTTCCACCCGGCGTCGAGGATCGCGTCCGCTCCCCCGTCGACACCGATGAGCACCGGACGGTACTCGCGGATGTACGGGCGCAGCGTGACGAGGTCTTCCTTGTAGTGGTAGCCGCGGACGACGATGAGCACGTGCCGACCGTCGATCTCGGTCGAGATGTCGGGCACCCCGATGCCGTCGAGGAGCAGGTCCCGCTCGCGGCGCAGGTAGTCCATGGTGTTCGCCGCGAACGACTCGAGCTGCACGGAGAGGCCGGCGCGGGCCTCCTCCATCGCCGCCGCCACGCTCGCCTCGGTCTGCAGCACGCCCTCGGCGACGAGCGTCTCCCCGTCGTACACGGCGCCCTCGACGATCCGGAGCCGATGCCCTTCGGTGATGGCCATGACGTCTGCACCGAGGTCGTCGATCAGCGGGATGCCCGCCTCGATGAGGATCTCCGGGCCGAGGTTGGGATAGCGACCTGACGTCGATCGCGCCGCGTTGAGCACGACAGCCGGCTGGCACGCCACGAGTGCCTCGGCGGAGACCCGGTCGAGGTCGAGGTGGTCGATGACCGCGATGTCACCGGGTCGCAGCCGCTTGGTCAGCCCCTTGGTCCGAGGGTCGACACGTGCCGGACCGGCGACGACGCCGGCTTCGGGCAGGGCGGTGCGCTTGCGCAGGGAGGCTCTCATCGCCGCTCATCGTCCCACGGACGAGAGCTCGAGCAGTTCGGCGGCGTGCGTCCGCGCGGCGTCGGAGTCCTCCTGACCCGACAGCATGCGGGCGAGCTCGCGCACACGCTCGTCGCGCGTGACCAATCGCACGTCCGACTCGGTGACCACGTCGACCCCGTTCGCGGTCGACTTGGTGACCACGAGGTGGTGGTCGGCGAACGCCGCGACCTGCGCGAGGTGGGTCACGACGAGCACCTGACTGCCCTGCGCGAGGGCCGACAACCGCCGCCCGACCTCGATCGCCGCGCGGCCACCGACGCCCGCGTCGACCTCGTCGAACACGAACGTGCCCGGCCGCGTGGCCCCGGGAGCCGTGGCGAGCGCGACCTCGATGGCGAGCATCACGCGGGACAGCTCACCGCCGGACGCGCCCTTGCCCAGCGGTCGCGCGGGCGCACCGGCGTGCGGGACGAGCAGCATCTCGACCCGGTCGGCACCGTGCGGTCCCGGCTCGTCCGCGGGGTCGACGACGACCCTCAGCTCGGCACCGCCCATCGCCAGCCCCGAGAGCTCCTCGGAGACCACGGCGGACAGCCGCTCGGCACCGCCGCGCCGACCGTTCGTCAGCTTCTCCGCGAGCGTCCCCAGCTCCTCGTCGAGCCGGCCGCGGGCCTCGCGCAGCTCCGCGATCCGCTCGTCGCCACCGTCGAGGTCGAGCAGGCGGCGTCCCGCGGTGTCGGCCCAGGCCAGCACCTCGGTGACCGTGCTGCCGTAGCTGCGCGTGAGCGTGCCCAGCTCGGCACGACGGCGCTGCGCGGCGTCGAGGCGCAGCGGGTCCGCCTGCAGGTCCTCCAGGTAGGCGGCCAGGTCGGTGGAGACGTCCGCCAGCAGGTACCCGGCCTCGGCGATCCGCGTGGCCAGCGCGGCGAGCGCGGGATCGTGCGTGCCCTCGTGCTCGAGCAGCCGGCGTGCCTGCTCGATGGTGCCGACCGCCGCAGCACCCTCGTCCGCCCCGTCCTCGCCCACGAGCGCCGCGTGCGCACCCGCCGCGGCCGTCCGCAGGTCCTCCGCGTGCGAGAGCCGGTCGACCTCCTCGGCCAGCGTGACGTCCTCGGCAGGCTGGGGGTCGACCCGCTCCACCTCGGCCAGCCCGAGCCGCAGGAGCTCGGCCTCGCGCGTCCGGTCCCGCGCCTGGTCGACGAGCTCCGTGAGCTCCGCGTCCACACGTCCGCGTTCCGCCCAGGCGGCGCGGTAGCGCGCGAGCACGTCGCGATGCGCAGCCCCGACGAACTCGTCCAAAGCCTCGCGCTGCACCGCCGGCGACCGCAGCCGAGCCTGGTCGGCCTGGCCGTGCACGGTGACCAGCTCGTCGGCGAGCTCGGCGAGCAGGCCCTGCGGCACCGACCGCCCACCGACGTACGCGCGCGACCGTCCGGCCGTGCCGTCGGAACTGGCGCCGACGGTCCGCAGCAGGACGAGGCTGCCGTCGTCGTCCAGCTCGGCGCCGGCCTCCGCGGCACGCTCGAGCGCCGCGCCACCCGCGCCCAGCACGACGCGTCCCTCGACCGCCGCGGACGTCGACCCGACGCGCACCGTCGCCGGGTCGGCCTTGCCGCCGAGCAGCAGGTTCAGCGCCGTGAGCACCATCGTCTTGCCGGCGCCCGTCTCGCCCGTCAGGACCGTCAGGCCCGGCCCCAGCTCGACGTGCGCCCGGCCGATGACGCCGAGGTTGTCGATGCGGATCTCCTCGATCACGCGGGCACCTCCGGGGGCGTAGGTCGTGCGGACGGTCGAGGTGCGCTCGGGCGGCCGCGCCACCCGTCGACCGGCAGCCCGAACTTGTTCACCAGACGGGTGGTGAACGGCGCGGGCGTCAGCCGCGCGAGCCGTACGGGAATGTCGCTGCGCGTGACCTCCACCCGCGAGCCCGGGGGCACCTCGAGACGTCGCCGCCCGTCGAGCGTCACCAGTCCTGCAGCCGGTGACCGGTCGAGCACCTCGATCGCGAGCCTGCTGCGGGGGCCCACGACGAGCGGCCGTGCGAACAGCGCGTGCGCGGAGATCGGGACCAGGATCATGCCGTCCACGTCGGGCCACACCACCGGTCCGCCGGCGGAGAACGCGTGCGCGGTCGAGCCCGTCGCTGTCGCCGCGACGACCCCGTCGCACCCGAACGAGGACAGCGGATGGCCGTCGACCTCCAGCAGCACCTCGAGCATGCGAGACCGGTCGACCTTCTCCAGCGCCGCCTCGTTCAGCGCCCACCCGGTTCCGCTGCTCCCGTCGGGGCGGCTGACCCGCACGTCCAGGGTGCCGCGCTCCTCGATGTCGAACTCCCCCGCGGTCAGCCGACGCACGGCCTCGCCGATGTCCTCACGCTCGCTCTCGGCGAGGAACCCGACGTGCCCGAGGTTCACTCCCAGCAACGGCACGGAGGTCCCGCGCGTCAGCTCGGCCGCCCGCAGGATCGTCCCGTCGCCGCCGAGCACGATGGCGAGCTCGAACGTCGGCAGGTCCGACGCGTCGGCGTCCTCCGCGGCCAGGACAGCCTCGACGCCCGCGCGTTCCAGCTCGCGAACGGCGTCGCGGGTGGCCGAGACGGCCTCCTCGCGACCCCCATGGGTCACCACAAGAGCGCGCCGGCTCATGGGGCGACCTCTCCGTCGGCCAGCACGGCGGCCGTGATCCGATCGATGGGCACCTGCACCGGGCCGGTCCCGGCCGGTCGATCGAGCCACAGGAAGAACTCGATGTTCCCGCTCGGTCCCGGCAGCGGGCTACGGACCACGTCACGCACCGCGAGGCCGAGCTCGGCCGCCGCACGGGCGACGCCGACGACGGCGTCGACCCACAGTCCGGGAACTCGCACGACCCCGCCGGCCCCGAGCCGTTCGCGCCCGACCTCGAACTGGGGCTTGACCATCAGCAGCAGGTCGGCGTCGGGGGCCGCGACGGCAGCCAGGGCGGGGAGGACGAGGGTGAGCGAGATGAAGGAGAGATCGGCGACGACCAGGCTCGGCTCCGGCGAGACGTCCCCGTGCCGCAGCGTCCGGACGTTGACGCCCTCCCGGACCTCGACCCGCGAGTCGTCGCGCAGCGCGTCGACCAGCTGGTCGTGCCCGACGTCGACGGCCACGACCCGGGTGGCACCGCGACGCAGCAGCACGTCGGTGAAGCCCCCGGTGCTCGCGCCGGCGTCGAGGCAGGTCCGTCCGGCGACGACCGGCCCGTCCGCACCGAGCGCGTCGAGCGCACCCGCCAGCTTGTGCCCGGCACGCGAGGCGTAGCCGGGGTCGGTCTCGTCGGCCACCACCGAGACCTGCCGGTCGTCCGTGACCTGCACGGCACTGCGGGCCACGGCCGAGCCGTCGACGGTCACCCGGCCGGCCGCGATCAGCTCTCCGGCGTGACGACGCGATCGGGCCAGACCGCGACGCACCAGCTCCGTGTCGAGGCGTGTGGTCACCGCCGGTCAGCCCTCCGCGTCCGCGAGCCGGTCCTGCAGGGCGCCGTGGACCGCGTCAAAGACCGCGACGTGGTCACGCAACGGCTGGTCCTCGAGGCCAGCCAGCGCCGACAGCGCCTGGTCGACGGCGTCGTCCGACGTCGACCCGGTGATGTCCGTCTCGCTCACTGCGTCGCCTCCCGACATGGTCGTGTGTCCGCACGGTCCGCGGAACGATCACCGCACGAGCCGTTGGGCGCTGATCGCGCCACGGGACGCGCCCACGCTACCTGTCGCAGCGGACAGCATCCTGTCGCCACACACAGGGACCGCCGCGTCAGCCGTGGTCAAGCCCGGTCGCCAGCTCGGGGACCGAGGTCGGGTCGAGCTCGACGCCTGCATCGACCGCAGCCCAGGCTGCCGCGCACGCCGCCCGCACGACGTCGACCTCGTCCTCGACGTCCGACGACGACGCGCGACCCAGCTCGAGCCTGCCGTCGAGCACGCGAGCCGACGCACCGCGCACGGTCCACCAGCCCTCCGCGGCCTGCTGCGGCTCCGGGTGGGCGACGAGGAGGGACCGCAGGTCGGCGCCGATCAGGTGCGGGCGCTCCCCCGGAACGGCCAGGACGTCGTCGCGCGCCGAGCTGACGCCCGTCAGCACGTGCAGGCCGAGGTAGCCGCCCGCCCGCGCTCCGGCCAGGTCCGTGTCCAGACGGTCGCCGATGACGAGGGTCTCCCGCGCCCCGACCCGCTCCACAGCCATGTCGTACATCGTCGGCGACGGCTTGCCGGCACTGTCGGGCACCACGCCCGTCGCAGCCTGCACGGCGCCGACCAGCGACCCGTTCCCGGGCGCGAAACCGCGGGCCGTCGGCAGGCTCAAGTCGAGGTTCGACGCCACGTGCCACGCACCGCGCCCGACGGCGTACGCCGCCTCCGCCAGCTGCGGCCAGCCCACCTCCGGAGCGAAGCCCTGCGCGACCGCCGCGGGCTCGTCGTCCGCGGACTCCACGACCACGTACCCCGCGTTCCGCACGGCCGTGACCAGACCGGCACCGCCGACGACCAGCACCTTCGACCCGCGCGGCAGCCGCGTCAGCAACAGCTGCGCCGCCGCCTGCGCGGCCGTCATGACCTCCGACGGCTCCGCCGCGATCCCCAGCTCCGTGAGCTGGTCCGCCACCGACTCCGGCTCACGAGACGCGTTGTTCGTGACGAACACCAGCCGCATGCCGCGCACCCGCGCCGCCGTCAGACCTTCGGCCGCGCCGTCGATCGGCTCGTGTCCGCGGTAGGCCACCCCGTCCAGGTCGACGAGCGCGAGGTCGAACCGGTCTGCGAGCGGCGTCTGCGAGCCGACGAGACCGCCCGTCACCGACCGCCCTCCGCCTCGTCCGACCCAGTCACGTCCGGCTCGACCTGCACGCGCGCGTCGTCCCCGTCCGCGTCGTCCACCACGTCGGCGACCGCATCCGCACCGTCGGCATCGCCTGCACCGTGGCTCGCGACCGACTCGTCGACGACATCCGCATCGTCAGAGACGACCGACTCGTCGACGCCACCGACGTCATTGCTGGTGTCAGCATCGACCGACTCGACGACCGACGCGTCGGCAGCGTGATCGATCGCGACACCGCGCTCGTCGAGGTCGTCGCCGGCGAGGTCGTCGGTGACGTCGTCGGACTCCTCGTCAGAGTCGTCGTCGCCGTCATCCTCGGAGTCGCCGCTCTCGGCGTCGGACTCCTCGTCGGAGCCGGACGCCACGTCGACGCTGTCTTCCGCCTCGGGCGCCTCCTCGTCGTACTCGCCGTCGGCGTCGAACTCGCTCAGGTCGAACGAGACCACCTCGTCCTCCAGCTCGACGTCACCGGCGGCCTCGTCGAGCTGGTCCTGCGTGTAGGGCGCGAGCTCGGCGAGTGCTTCGGCGGACCGTCCGGCCGCCTCCAGGGCAGCCGCGCGTGCCTGAGCCACCCGGATCGAGACGATCCCGGTGCCCGCCCGCACAGCGGGGGTCGACAGGGCCGCCACGGCAGCCTCGGCCTGGCCGAGGTCCAGGCGTGCGCCGCTGACGACCATCGCCAGCTCGATCTTCGCCTCCGCGTCGAGCGTCTCGGCCTCCGGCTCCTGAGCCAGCGCGAGCGCACGCTCGGGCCGGCCGAGGCCGCGTTCGCAGTCGGCCATGATCGCCAGGTGCTCGGACGAGCCGTTCAGCCGCCGCACGGTGCGCAGCTCACGCAGCGCCTCGGCGTACCGACCCGTGCGGTACGCAGCCAGGCCGGCCGCCTCACGCACGACGTCGACGCGTCCGGCCCGCCGGACCGCAGCCTGGGCGTGCTCGTACGCGAGCTCGGGCGCCACGTCGAGCAGCCGACCCACCATCACCAGGTGGCGACCGACGCCGTCCGCGTTGTCCTTGCTCAGGGTGCGCAGACGCCCACGCACGGAACGGTCGAGGTCGCTGAAGACCACGTCATCCGGGATCTCGGGGGCGACGGCGCGCTCGTCCTGCGGCGGACGCGTGAGCCGACGGTCGTCGCTCTCTCGACGGTCCGAGCCCGCGCTGTGGCCCCGGCTCGAGCCGGTCCGGTCGTCTCGGCCCGATCCGCCGGACGGGGGCCGACGATCACCGGTCGCCGGGCGATCGGCCCGATTGCCGCCGGCCGGCGGGCGAGAGTAGCTGCTCCGCTCGCCACGATCTGCCGACGAGAGACGCTGCCCGCTCGACGACGGCCGGTCGCTCGAGGGTCGCCGCTCCGTCGAGCCGCGCTCACCGGCCGGACGACTCCCCTGGTTCGGCCGGTCGCCGGACGAGCGACGGTCGCCCTCACCCGGACGCCCCCCGCCGGCGCCACCACCGTACGACGGTCGCTCGCTGCCGCGGTTGCGGTCGCCACCGGGACGGTCGCCGCCGGGGCGGTCACCGTAGGACGGACGAGCGGCACCACGGTCACGGTCGCCGCCGTACGCGGGGCGATCTCCGTAGCCGGAACGCTCGCCACCGGACCGGTCACCGTACGAGGGACGGTCGCCCGACGGGCGGCCACCGCCCGACGGCCGGTTCCCGGACGACGACCTGTCGCCGCCGGACGGCCGGTCACCGTAGCCGGACCGTGCACCGCCGGAACGGTCGCCGTACGACGGCCGCTCACCAGACGAGCGACCCGACCGGTCGCGATAGGTCGGCCGCTCACCCCCGGTCGAACGGTTGCCGTACGAGGGGCGATCGCCGGCTCCGGAGCGATCTCCGCTGGACGGACGGTCACCGCCAGACGGACGGGTGCCGTAGCCGGACCGCTCACCGCCGGAACGGTCGCCGTACGACGGCCGCTCACCGCCGCGACCGCGGTCCCCACCGCTCGGGCGATCACCGTAGGAGGGTCGGTCCCCACCAGAAGGACGACTGCCATAGGACGGACGGTCGCCACCCGGCGCCGAGCGGTCGCCGCCACGGCCACGATCGCCGCCACCGGACCGGTCGCCGTACGACGGACGCTCGCCGCCGCCACGGTTGCCGTAGGACGAACGCCCACCACCGCCCGAACGGTCGCCGCCGGGGCGACCGCCGGAAGAGGGACGATCTCCACCAGGGCGGCTTCCATACGACGGGCGATCGGTGCGCCCACGCTCACCGGAGCCCGAACGGTCACCGTACGAGGACCGGTCACCGGCGGGCCGACTGCCGTACGAGGGGCGGTCACCCGAAGGCCGACTGCCGTACGAGGGACGGTCGCCGGTGGGACGGTTGCCGTAGGACGAACGAGGGGCACCAGACCGATCGCCGTACGACGGACGCTCAGCGCCGCGACCCTGGTCCCGTCCACCACTGCGGTCGCCGTACGACGGACGGTCGCCCGACCTGCCGGCGCCGTAGCTGCCACGATCCCCGGAGGACGGACGCGCGCCATCGCGACGACCGTCGCCAGAACCACTGCGGTCACCGTAGGCCGGTCGTTCGCTGCGCCCGTCACCCGGCCGGTCTCCGCCGGACCGGTTGCCGTAGGACGGGCGGTCGCCGCCCGACGCAGACCGCTCCCCACCGCGCGAGTCACCAGCGCGTCCGGCAGACGACGGACGGAAGCCACGGTCGTCACCGGGCGGACGACCACCGGACGAGGGCCGGTATCCCCGGTCGCCGCCGGAGCTGTACGAGGAACCCGACGCGCGGCCACCACCCTGCGACGAACCGGACGACCGCGGACGACCGCTGCCCCCGGACGATCCGCCTCGGGGGGCTCCGCCACCGCCGTGCGAGCCTCGTGCTGAGCTGTTGCTGCCGTCGGGTCGACCACGGTCCGCCCCACCCGACCGGCCACGGCCGTCAGGTGTGCTCCCGGCACGATTCTCGCTGTTCATCTGTGTGCTCTCCTCGTCGCGATCGACCGCCCCATCGTCTCATCCCCGGCCCCGGGCGCCGGACGGCGACCAAACGGCCGCACCGACGACGCGGAACGGGGACGACACTGCGGTGATTCCTGGTGATCAATACGCCCGACGTTGCGCGCACAAAACGTGTTTTGGGGGAAACAGAAAGAGCCACCCCCGTAGGGGTGGCTCTTCCTGAATGATGTCCGGCGGCGTCCTACTCTCCCACACCCTGGCGAGTGCAGTACCATCGGCGCTGAAGGGCTTAGCTTCCGGGTTCGGAATGGGACCGGGCGTTTCCCCTTCGCTATGACCGCCGTAACGCTATCGAGTTGTCAAACGGGTTCCCGTTCGTTACTCGGGAACCGCACAGTGGACGCGTACACGCATTGAATGGTGTGGTGAAGTTGTCGGCTTATTAGTACCGGTCAGCTGCGAGGGTCTTTAGTCCCCTCTTCCACATCCGGCCTATCTACCCAGTGGTCTAGCTGGGAGCCTCTCACCCCTCAAGGGGGCATGGAAACCTCATCTTGAAGCAGGCTTCCCGCTTAGATGCTTTCAGCGGTTATCCCTTCCGAACGTAGCTAACCAGCCGTGCTCCTGGCGGAACAACTGGCACACCAGAGGTTCGTCCGTCCCGGTCCTCTCGTACTAGGGACAGCCCTTCTCAAGTTTCCTGCGCGCGCAGCGGATAGGGACCGAACTGTCTCACGACGTTCTAAACCCAGCTCGCGTACCGCTTTAATGGGCGAACAGCCCAACCCTTGGGACCTACTCCAGCCCCAGGATGCGACGAGCCGACATCGAGGTGCCAAACCATGCCGTCGATATGGACTCTTGGGCAAGATCAGCCTGTTATCCCCGGGGTACCTTTTATCCGTTGAGCGACGGCGCTTCCACAAGCCACCGCCGGATCACTAGTTCCGACTTTCGTCCCTGCTCGACCTGTCAGTCTCACAGTCAAGCTCCCTTGTGCACTTGCACTCGCCACCTGATTGCCAACCAGGCTGAGGGAACCTTTGAGCGCCTCCGTTACATTTTAGGAGGCAACCGCCCCAGTTAAACTACCCATCAGGCACTGTCCCTGATCCGGATCACGGACCGAGGTTAGATATCCAGAGCGACCAGAGTGGTATTTCAACGTTGACTCCACCGACACTGGCGTGCCGGCTTCACAGTCTCCCACCTATCCTACACAAGCCGCACCGAACACCAATACCAAACTATAGTAAAGGTCCCGGGGTCTTTCCGTCCTGCTGCGCGTAACGAGCATCTTTACTCGTAGTGCAATTTCGCCGAGTTCGCGGTTGAGACAGCGGAGAAGTCGTTACGCCATTCGTGCAGGTCGGAACTTACCCGACAAGGAATTTCGCTACCTTAGGATGGTTATAGTTACCACCGCCGTTTACTGGGGCTTAAATTCTGAGCTTCGCCTTGCGGCTGACCCGTCCTCTTAACCTTCCAGCACCGGGCAGGCGTCAGTCCGTATACATCGTCTTGCGACTTCGCACGGACCTGTGTTTTTAGTAAACAGTCGCTTCTCCCTGGTCTCTGCGGCCCTTCACGCTCCCCGAGCAAGTCGGTTCACGCTTCAGGCCCCCCTTCTCCCGAAGTTACGGGGGCATTTTGCCGAGTTCCTTAACCACGATTCTCTCGATCGCCTTGGTATTCTCTACCTGATCACCTGAGTCGGTTTGGGGTACGGGCGGCTAGAACCTCGCGTCGAGGCTTTTCTTGGCAGCATAGGATCACCAGATTCCCGCATTCGCGGTCACCGTCAGCTCTCAGGCTATATGAGGTGCGGATTTGCCTACACCTCGCCCTACGACCTTGGACGTGGACTACCATCGCCACGCTTGGCTACCTTCCTGCGTCACCCCTGTTAATACGCTTACCTACTACCGGTTCGGGTCACGCGCTCCACGCCACGGTGTCCCCGAAGGGACGGTGCGACGTCTTGGGCGTTTAGCATCACCGGGCTCGGTATGGGCGGTTCTTCGCCGGTACGGGAATATCAACCCGTTGTCCATCGACTACGCCTGTCGGCCTCGCCTTAGGTCCCGACTTACCCAGGGCGGATTAGCCTGGCCCTGGAACCCTTGATCATTCGGCGGACGGGTTTCTCACCCGTCATTCGCTACTCATGCCTGCATTCTCACTCGTGTGGCGTCCACCGCTGGGTTCCCCCGCGACTTCACTCGCCACACGACGCTCCCCTACCCATCCACACGCCTGAACACACCCGAAGGTGCGCTGAGCTGATATGTGAATGCCACAGCTTCGGCGGTATACTTGAGCCCCGCTACATTGTCGGCGCGGAATCACTTGACCAGTGAGCTATTACGCACTCTTTCAAGGGTGGCTGCTTCTAAGCCAACCTCCTGGTTGTCTGTGCAACTCCACATCCTTTCCCACTTAGCATACGCTTAGGGGCCTTAGCTGGTGGTCTGGGCTGTTTCCCTCTCGACTACGGAGCTTATCCCCCGCAGTCTCACTGCCACGCTCTGGCTTACCGGCATTCGGAGTTTGGCTAACGTCAGTAACCTGGTGGGGCCCATCGGCTATCCAGTAGCTCTACCTCCGGCAAGAAACACGTGACGCTGCACCTAAATGCATTTCGGGGAGAACCAGCTATCACGGAGTTTGATTGGCCTTTCACCCCTAACCACAGGTCATCCCCCAGGTTTTCAACCCTGGTGGGTTCGGTCCTCCACGCGGTCTTACCCGCGCTTCAACCTGCCCATGGCTAGATCACTCCGCTTCGGGTCTAGAGCACGCGACTGAATCGCCCTATTCGGACTCGCTTTCGCTACGGCTTCCCCACACGGGTTAACCTCGCCACGTACCACTAACTCGCAGGCTCATTCTTCAAAAGGCACGCTGTCACCCCTGCTAGGGAGGCTCCAACGGATTGTAGGCACACGGTTTCAGGTACTATTTCACTCCCCTCCCGGGGTACTTTTCACCTTTCCCTCACGGTACTTGTCCGCTATCGGTCACTAGGTAGTATTTAGGCTTACACAGTGGTCTGTGCAGATTCACTCCAGGTTTCTCGGGCCCGGAGCTACTTGGGATCCCCTTCGGGAGGCCACGCCATTTCGTCTACGGGGGTCACACCCTCTGTGCCGGGCCTTTCAATGCCCTTCGACTATGACGCGACTTTCTGACTCCCTGCTGATTCGGCAGAACCAGCTGAAAGGTCCCACAACCCCGTGCACGCAACGCCTGCCGGCTTGAACACGTACACGGTTTGGCCTGATCCGCTTTCGCTCGCCACTACTCACGGAATATCTCTTCCTGGCGGTACTGAGATGTTTCACTTCCCGCCGTTCCCTCCACACACCCTATATATTCAGGTGCGGGTCACACGACATGACTCGTGCGGGGTTTCCCCATTCGGACATCCTCGGATCACGGTTCGTTTGCCAACTCCCCGAGGCTTATCGCAGGCTACAACGTCCTTCTTCGGCTCCTAGTGCCAAGGCATCCACCCTGTGCCCTTATAAACTTGACCACAAAAATCATTCAAAAAAGATGCTCGCGTCCACTGTGCAGTTCTCAAGCTACGACCGGAACAAGCACCCTCACCCCAGCGCCTACCCACACCCCAGCGCTTGCGCACCAGTGCGTGGGTGGTTCGTCTGAGCGGTACCAGCCCGCAGCCACCCGCACCCACCCCACACCCTCAGGTGCGACATGCGTGCGTAGCGACCCTGATGAAGCAACCTTTCGGCTGTTCCCTCAGGACCCAACAGCGTGCCCAGCCGACCCCTCCCCAGCAACGATCCGTTCCCACCCAGAAACCCGAAGGCCCTGGCGTACTAAGTCGCCACCAGCTCGAAAGCCGGCCACAGTCGATGTTCCACCCTCGAGCACCGTCCCCCACTCGTTCGGCAGGGACAACGGGCCTGGACACCCTCCACCACCCATGACAGGTGCGTGTGGCTGCCAGATGCTCCTTAGAAAGGAGGTGATCCAGCCGCACCTTCCGGTACGGCTACCTTGTTACGACTTAGTCCCAATCGCCAGTCCCACCTTCGACAGCTCCCTCTCTTACGAGTTGGGCCACTGGCTTCGGGTGTTACCGACTTTCGTGACTTGACGGGCGGTGTGTACAAGGCCCGGGAACGTATTCACCGCAGCGTTGCTGATCTGCGATTACTAGCGACTCCGACTTCATGGGGTCGAGTTGCAGACCCCAATCCGAACTGAGACCGGCTTTTTGGGATTCGCTCCACCTCGCGGTATCGCAGCCCTTTGTACCGGCCATTGTAGCATGCGTGAAGCCCAAGACATAAGGGGCATGATGATTTGACGTCATCCCCACCTTCCTCCGAGTTGACCCCGGCAGTCTCCCATGAGTCCCCGGCATAACCCGCTGGCAACATGGGACGAGGGTTGCGCTCGTTGCGGGACTTAACCCAACATCTCACGACACGAGCTGACGACAACCATGCACCACCTGTACACCGACCTTGCGGGGCAACCATCTCTGGAAGTTTCCGGTGTATGTCAAGCCTTGGTAAGGTTCTTCGCGTTGCATCGAATTAATCCGCATGCTCCGCCGCTTGTGCGGGCCCCCGTCAATTTCTTTGAGTTTTAGCCTTGCGGCCGTACTCCCCAGGCGGGGCACTTAATGCGTTTGCTGCGGCACGGAACTCGTGGAATGAGCCCCACACCTAGTGCCCAACGTTTACGGCATGGACTACCAGGGTATCTAATCCTGTTCGCTCCCCATGCTTTCGCTCCTCAGCGTCAGTTGCGGCCCAGTGACCTGCCTTCGCCATCGGTGTTCCTCCTGATATCTGCGCATTCCACCGCTACACCAGGAATTCCAGTCACCCCTACCGCACTCTAGTCTGCCCGTACCCACTGCAAGCCCAAGGTTGAGCCTTAGGTTTTCACAGCAGACGCGACAAACCGCCTACGAGCTCTTTACGCCCAATAATTCCGGACAACGCTTGCGCCCTACGTATTACCGCGGCTGCTGGCACGTAGTTAGCCGGCGCTTCTTCTGCAGGTACCGTCACTTTCGCTTCTTCCCTGCTGAAAGAGGTTTACAACCCGAAGGCCGTCATCCCTCACGCGGCGTCGCTGCATCAGGCTTGCGCCCATTGTGCAATATTCCCCACTGCTGCCTCCCGTAGGAGTCTGGGCCGTATCTCAGTCCCAGTGTGGCCGGTCGCCCTCTCAGGCCGGCTACCCGTCGTCGCCTTGGTAGGCCACTACCCCACCAACAAGCTGATAGGCCGCGAGCCCATCCCAGACCGATAAATCTTTCCAGACACCACACATGCGTGTGTGTCTCGTATCCGGTATTAGCCATCGTTTCCCATGGTTATTCCAGAGTCTGGGGTAGGTTGCTCACGTGTTACTCACCCGTTCGCCACTGATCAGACCAGCAAGCTGGCCATCACCGTTCGACTTGCATGTGTTAAGCACGCCGCCAGCGTTCGTCCTGAGCCAGAATCAAACTCTCCGTAAATGTCTACATGGCACCCCACCACCCAAAGGCAGCGAAGCAACCGACACACGAAATGGTCCCGATAAGGACCGTTCAGATTCGGCTGAATTTTGGCCCCGCCACCCCACGGAGGTGGAGACAACGGAACCTATCTCAACCAAGACCCACCACCCTCCAACACCCCCACCCAAACGGGCGCAAGCATCATCAGATAGCGAGCCATATGGCATCGACTATTTGGCACACTGTTGAGTTCTCAAGGAACAGACGCGCATCCCTCCAGGCCTTTCAACCTGTCCGGAGGCAACCGTTCTAACTTAGCGGAGCAGCCCTTCCCCGTCAAACCTCCTGGTCAGAGGAGATTCAGCTGGGCAGGAACCTGAGTTCCGCGTCCGGACACTCCAGGAGACCGACGATCTGGCCGCCGGTCGAAGAGTCCGAGGATGTCGCTCCGGGGGACCAGCCACTGCGGTTCGATCCGCGGTGTCCGTTCCTCCCTGCCGGGCGACATCGAGAAGATTACGCAGGCCTGGGCCGGAAGGGCAAATCCGCGCCCGGTGACGCGGGTCACGTCCCGTTCAGGGCTGCGACCTGCGCAGATGCGGGGCTGCCCGTACCGGTCAGTACAGCGCGCTCGCCATGGCACGCCGCGCGGCGATCACGCGGGGGTCCTCGCCGCCGATGACCTCGAAGAGGTCGACGAGGCGGACGCGCACCCGCTCGCGATCCGGGCCGAACGTCGTGCGCAGGACGTCGACCAGCCGGCCGAACGCGTCCTCCACCTTGCCGCCGAGGATGTCGAGGTCCGCGACCGCGAGCTGCGCGTCGACGTCGGCAGGGTCCTGGGCGGCTGCCGTGCGTGCCGCCTGCAGGTCGAGGTCACGCGTCCGGTCGAGCAGACCGACCTGTGCCAGGCCCGCGCGCGCGAAGGCGTCGCGGGGGTTCTCCTTGAGCGCCTGCTCGTACGCGGCGGTCGCCGCCGCCAGGTCGTCGCGCTCGATCGCGTCGTACGCCGCCTGGTGCAGGGGCGGCAGCTCCGGCTCGGGTTCGGGCTCGGCCGGGGCATCGGCATCCGCGTTCGGCGCGGCGCGGCCGGTGATCCCGTTCGCCTCGGCGGCCGCGAGCACCTGGTCCAGGACGGCGCGCACCTGGTCGCGCGGGTACGACCCCTGGAACAGCGGCAGCGGCTGGCCGGCGAGCACCGCGACCACGGTCGGCACGCTCTGGGCCTGGAACGCCTGGGCGATCTGCGGGTTCGCCTCAGCGTCGATGCGGGCCAGGAGCCACCGGCCGGCGTCCTCGTCGGCGAGCGACGCGAGGTCGGCGGCCACCGTCGCGCTGGCCTCGCTGCGTGGCGACCACAGCACGACGACCACCGGGTGCTGGGTCGAGCTCTGCACCAGGTCGGGGAACGTCGTCTGGTCGACGTCCACCACGTACGCGCCCGGCGAGGGCAGCCCGCCCGGGCTCCCCGGAGGGGGCGTGGCGGGACGGTTCAGGGTGGACAGGTCGACCGCACCTCGCACGTCGAGGCGGGGACGGGGTCCGGTGGGCTGCGACATGCGGCGTTCTTCCTTCGTGGCCTGTGTCAGGGTCGGCGGGTCGGGAGAGCAGTCGGACGGTCGGTCACTCGGCGGTCGCCGACGTGACGGCGTGCTCCGCCGCGAGCAGCTGGACGAGAGCGCCGCTGCCGGCAGGGGGCACGTACATGACGAGCACGTCGGTGAACGCGCGGACGAAGTTGCTGCCAGCGCTCTGCTTGCCGGTCAGCGCGGCGTAGAACGGGTCGGAGATCGGGATCGTCCCGCCCGCCACCGTCAGCGTCACCGTGGAGACCGTGATGAGCTGGCCGACCACGATCGCGCCACCGTCGACCGTCTGGAGCGTGACCACCGGTGCCGCGTCGGGCGTGTAGGTCTCGGTCGCCGACCCCGCCGCCTGGACCCCGGCCACGGTCGCCGCGCGCGCCGCCTCGATGCTGGTCCGGAACGTGTCCGCCTGGAACGTCGCCGCGTACGGAGAGGCCGTGCCGTTCGCCAGGACGTCCGCGTACTGCTGCAGCGCCTCAGCCGGGGTCACCAGGAGCCCGGTCGCGTCCGGGGCCAGCACGGGGCTGCCGGTCTCCGGCGCTGCCGTCGGCGGCATCTGCACGCCCGCACCCATCCGCCCCCAGCCCCACAACCGGTACTGCTCGCGCGGGGCGTTCTGCTGCATCACGAGGATGCGGGGCGCCTGGAGGTCGTCGGGCTGCTTGGTGACGACCAGCTGCGTGCGCGGCCAGACGTCGGTCTGCGGCACGATCAGCGCCTGCTCGTCCGTGGGGAGCGCGGTCGGCGGCTTCGCGCCGGCGGTCGCCGTCGCGCGGATGTATTCCGCGCTCCGCACCGCGAGCGCGGGACCTTCCACCCGCGGCGGCAGCTGGGCCGGGTCGAGAGCCGCGTCGGCGGAGGCGAGGACGGCTCCGACGTCGGTCAGCACGTCCTGGGACTGGACCACCGTCGTGGCCGCCGGCGCGACGGCCGGCACCGGCTCGGGCTCGGCCTGCGGGAGCGGCGTGGCGCAGGCGGTCAGCACGAGCACGAGCGCGCTGCCGGCGCCGACGAGGAGCCTGCGGGAGCGTGGCGTGCGCGTCATCGCTGCTCTCCTCTCGTGTCCGTGTCCGTGTGGTTCCCGTCGGTGGCGCCCTCGGTCGGCGGCAACCCCCAGGCGCGGCGCCAGGCGTCCGCCCGAGAGCCCGCCGTCGCCGGGTCGTCCGCCGACGGCGGCTCCTGCGCCGTCGGCCGCACCCACGTGGGCCGGCCAGCGTGCACCGACGAGTCAGGTCCGGCGGACGAGCCGGGGCGCACCCGGGTGCCGGGAGGCGGCGGGACCGCCGACCAGCCGGCGGGACCGCTGCGCTCCGGTCCCGTCACGGGCGACGGCGCAGCAACGGGTGCAGCGGTAGGAGGCGGACCTGCGGTCCCCCGGACCCACGACGGCCGGCCGTGCGGCGCTGCCGACACGGGGTCCGTCGGGCGGCCGGGCCCTGCGGGTGCACCACTCGGCCCGCCGGGCGCGCTGGGCTGCCCGCCGGGGGCGTTGCTCGGCCCACCGGGCGCACTGCTCGGCCCACCGGGGGCACTGCTCGCTCCGCCAGGTGCGCCGAAGTGCCGACCGGCAGTGCCTCCGTACCCTCCCGGCGCGCTGCCCGGGCGGGCGGGACCGGCGGGCACGCCGCTCGGTCCGCCGGGCGCCGGCGGGGGGGTGCCCGGTGTGCGGCTGGAGGTGGAGGTGCCCGGTGCGTAGGCGCCCGACGTGGACGTGGGCGGAGGTGTCCAGCCCGGCGCGGCGGGGCTCGCCTGCGTCACCGGGATCGCCCCCGTGGACGGGCGCAGCGCACGGCGGCTCGTCCCGGCGCCCACCGCGGTGGTCGCGGACGCGGCCGTCGGCACCGGCGCGCGGGACGGCTCCGCGGGTGCGGGGGCGGGGGCCGGCGCGGACGACGCGGGTGCGGCTGTGTGTGCGGGCTCGGAGACCAGCGGGACAGGGCCCGACCGCGGCCTGGGCGCGTGCCCCTGCGCGGCCTCGCGCATCTGGCGCCGGGTCAGGACGGGGATGGTGTCGACGTTGCCGCCGACGACGACCACCGGGGTCGCACCGGTGCTCACCGGGTGCCAGCGCGGCTCGTCGAGTCCCGCGCGGCGACGACGCATGTCGCGCAGCAGCAGCCAGGTCGAGAGGAGCACCAGCAACGTCCCGACGGCGACGCACGGCCACAGCCAGGGCGTCGTCACGACGCGCGGCCACTCCATCGCCAAGGTCGGGGCGGACTCCCCCGTGCTGACGGCGAGCAGGCTCCATCGGCCCTCCTGCGCGGGCCAGACCAGCTCGGCCGAGCCCGTCCCCGTCACCTCGGCCACCCAGAGGTCCGACCCGGTCGGGTCGGCGACGGTCACGGGTGCGTCGGTGGCTTCCTCGGTGGGGGCGGGGGTCGCGGCGTCCGCCGGGGCGGGCTCCGTCGGGACCGCGTCCGTGGGCGCCGCCGTCGGCTCCGGTGCGGCGACGTCGTCGACCGCGAGCGAGTGCCAGCCCGTCAGGCCGGTGACCTGGCCGTGCGCGTCGCTGCCGACCCACCCCGCCACGTCCGTGTCCCGACCGACCGCGAGGACGACGTTGCCACCGTCCGGCACGCTCACCTTGACGGTCACGGGGTCGCCGCCGAGCTCCAGGACGCCGGGATCGGTCACCAGGGTGTGCGAGCCGCCGGACGTCGTCGCGACGAGGACGTCGTCAGCTCGCCAGACCGTCGCGGACGCGATGCCGAGACCGATGACGACCAGTCCGACGACGCCGACGGCGGCGGTGGTCAGTCGCTTGAGCACGCAGAATCCTCCAGGGGCGGGGGACCCCAGGATAGGCAGAGGGGCTCCGCACGGCCGAACCGGGAGCGAATGGACGGATCCGCCCGAGCGTGCATACCTGGGGACGCGCAGGTCCGCGGTGCCGTGAACACGCGTATCCTGACCGGCGGGCTCCGGAAGTCGACGAGCGCCTCGACCGAGGCCGCTCCACGGAGCCACAGTGCCCAGGAGGACTGCTCGTGCCCGACGCCCGGACCCCCTTCCCCGTCGTCAGTTTCCGCGGCTACGAACGCGAGGCCGTCGACGCCCGTATCGCCGGGCTGGAGAAGGCTCTCGCCGACGCCCGCGCCCAGGTGGAGTCCCTCGACGGACGGGCCATGCAGGTGGCCGGCGAGCTGTCCGAGGCGCACCGCCAGCTGCGGGAGGCCGAGCGGCCCACGTACTCCGGTCTGGGCTCGCGCATCGAGCAGCTCCTGCGGTCCGCCGAGGAGCAGTCGTCGGACGTCGTCTCCCAGGCGAACGCGCAGGCGGCCGACGCGCTGGCCCGCGCCAAGCTTGCCTCGGGGCAGCTGCGCGCCCGCGCGGAGAACGAGGTCGCCGAGGTCGTCGCCACCGCACGCCGGGAGGCCGACGAGGTCAAGACGACCGCCGCCGCCGAGGCCGAGAGCACGCTCCTGGCCGCGCAGCGCCGCGCGGAGGAGCTCGTCGGCTCGGCCGAGCGCGAAGCCGCACGCATCCAGAGCGCGATCACGACCGAGGAGAGCGAGCGCCGCAGCTCGCTCGAGCGCGAGCTGGGCACGCTGCGCGCGAGCGTCGAGCACGAGGCCACGCAGCTGCGCATCGCGACGGAGCGCACCGCGAGCGAGCTCAGGTCGCGCTCCGAGACCGAGACGACCGCGCAGCGCGAGGAGGCCGAGCGGTACGCGCAGGACCTGCGCCAGAGCGCCGACGCGGACACCACCGAGCTGCGCCAGCGGGTCGAGGGCGAGCTCGCCGCCGCGCGGGTCGAGGTGGACCGGTACGTGGCCCAGCAGCGCAGCGACGTGGCGGCCGAGGTGGCCGCAGCCCGCCAGCAGGCCGCCGACGACGTCACCTCGCTCCGGGTGCACACCCAGGAGTACGCGGACGGCCTGCGCGCCGCCGCCGAGCGCGACTCCGCCGCGCTCCAGCAGCGGGTGGCGTCCGAGGTCGCCGCCCTCCGCGTCGAGGCCGAGCAGTACGCGGCGTTCGTCCGCGCGCAGGCCGACCGGGAGACCGGCGAGCTGCGCGCGACGACGTCCGACGAGCTCGCCGCCCAGCGGGCCGACGCCGAGCAGACCGTCCTCGGCCTGCGCGGCGACGCCGAGCGGTACGCCGCCGACCTGCGCACGCAGGCGGAGCGCGAGACCACCGAGCTGCGCGAGCGCGCCGCCCAGGAGACGTCGCACCTGCGCGACCTCACGACGCGCGAGGCGGCCGAGCTGCAGGAGGTCACCGAGCGGGAGACCTCCGAGCTGCGGGCAGCGACCGAGCGCGAGACCGCCGAGCTGCGCGAGCGCGCGCGCCTCGAGGTCGAGCGGGCGATCACCGAGGCGCGCCGGTCGGCGGCCGAGGTGACGTCCTCGACGAAGGCGCGCGCCGACGAGCTGATCCGCGACGCCGAGCAGCAGCTGGCCGACGCCGAGCTGGGCATCGCGTCGCGCCGCGAGGCCGCCGAGCGCGAGGACGCCGACCGGCACGAGACCGCGCGGGCCGAGACGGAGCGCCTGGTGCGCGACGCCGAGGCGCACGCGGCCGAGGCCGAGCAGCGGGTGGCCAAGGCGCTGGCGCAGGCCGACAAGGTGCGGACGGACGCCGAGCAGCACGCCAAGGAGCTCCTCTCCAACGCGCGCCGGAACGCCGACCGCGTCGTCGCCGAGGCCCGCGAGCACGCCGAGAAGCAGATCTCCGACTCGATGATCGAGTCGGAGCGCGAGCGCACGACCGCGACGCGGCAGGTCGAGGACCTCAACCGGCAGCGCGAGTCGATCACGTCCTACCTCGACGAGCTGCGCAACCTCCTCGGGCACAACCCGGACCGGGCGACGCTCGAGCGGGCCAGCCGCGCGGAGGCCGCCTTCGAGCAGGAGCAGAAGTCCGCGCCGGTGCAGACGGAGTCCGCGCCGGAGAAGTCCGCTCCCGCAGCAAAGTCCGCTCCGGCGGCTGCGTCGGAGGGTGCACCCGCGCAGGAGCGAAAGCCGGCTCCGGCAGCGGCTACGCCCGACACCGAGGGCGAGAAGGCGCCCGTCGCGCCCGCGGGGAAGCCGGCCCGGCCGGCCACGCGGCCGACGAAGTCGCGGCCCGCACCCGTCTCGGCCGCCATCCCGGTCGTCGCGGAGGCACCGGCGGAGGAGCCCGCGAAGGACGACGCACCGGCGACGGACGACGCCGCTGCCGCGCAGGACGACGTCAAGGACGCCGGCCCGGCTGCCGATGTCCAGGGCGACCAGCCCGCCAAGGACGACGCCGCCGCGTCGAGCCGCTGACGGGCTCCGCCCGACAGACACAGAGGCGACCGTGACCGACGAGAAGGCTGCCCGCTGGCGCGAGGAACGGCGGGCGGCTGCGGAGGCGCACGGAGAGCTGCTCGCCAGCAGGCAGCGGGCCGAGTCCGCCCAGGCGCAGGAGCTGATCGACGCGTTCCTGCGCCGGGCGCTGAAGGTCGGGCCGAGCCCCGAGCCTCTCTCGGCACGCAGCTACGACGGTCGGTCCCGCTACAAGACGCCGCTGGTCGGGTGGTACCTGCGGCGCGACGAGACGGTCGCGATCGACACCGACGGGAAGTTCTACGTCCTCACGACGCCGTCGAGCCTCGCCGCCCGGTTCCGTGGCGTCACCCCGGAGCCGTCCGCTCCCCCGCTCGTGATCGGTGCCGGTGGCAAGGACGGCGAGTCGCTCGACATGTCGGAGGCGCTCGCGCGCGTGCTCCAGCGCTGAGCTCGGGCGCCGCCGCGGCTGTCGCACCTCGCCCGACCGGGTCGGCCGTTCCAGTGGTGTCGGTCGGCGCTCACCCGCGTGCTGACGCGCCGCCTGCACGTCCGGGCTCCGGTGCCGGCGTCGGCCGGTCCGCTCAGGTGAGGTCGGTCGCGGCGGCGAGGTCGGCCAGCGCGGCAGCGACCGCGGCCGGCTGCTCGACCGCGGAGAGGTGACCTGCCTGCGGCACGACGACGAGACGGGCGCCGACGGCGGTCGCGACGAGGTGCTCGGCCGCCTCGACCGGGGTGACCGTGTCCTCGTCGCCGACGACGACGGCGACGGGTCCGCGGAAGCCTCTCAGCACGTCGGAACGGTCAGGGCGCGCGGCCATGGCGCGCTGCGACCAGGCGATCCCCGCAGGTTCCTGCTGGTCGATCCACGCGGCGACCTCGTCGGCGAGCTGCGGTCGGGCAGCCCTCGTCGTCTCGCCCAGCAGCGACGAGGCCATCGGCCGCACCGGGTCGACCGAACCCGTCGACTCCGCCTCGTCCGCGATGCGCAACCGGTTGGCGTGCGCCTCCGGAGCGTCCGCCGTCGACTTGGTGTCGACGAGCGCGAGCCCGGCGACCAGGTCCGGGTGCCGCTCGACGAGGGCCAGGGCGACGTAGCCGCCCATCGAGAGGCCGGCGACCACGGCGCGCTCGACGCCGGCCGCGCCGAGCGCGTCGGCGACCAGGTCGGCGGAGGCCTCCAGCGCGGGCTCGGGCAGGTCGGTCGCGTGGCCCGGCGTGCCCGGCAGGTCCACGGCGTGCACCGGGCGGCCGGGCGGCAGCAGGTCCGCGACCTCGTCCCACATGCGGTGGTCGAGCGGGAACCCGTGCAGGAGGACCAGGGGCAGCCCGTCGCCGTCGGCGCGGTAGGTGTGCAGGCTCATGCGTCGTCCTCCGCCGTCGTGCTCGGGCCGTTCCAGGTGGTGGGCAGCGGGACCGGGTGGTCCGGCAGCACGTGCGCGACGATCTCGTCGAGGACCCGTCGGACCGCCGACTCGCCGACCCACAGGTGCTTCGCGCCGTCGACGCCGATGACCTCGGCCTGCGGGACGCGCGCGAACCGGCGGCGGGCCTCCTCGGGGCGCAGGTAGTCGTCGAGCTCCGGGACCAGCACCACGAGCGGCTTGCCGAACGCGGCCCAGGCGTCCAGGTCGGCGTCCGTGGCGCGGTGCAGGGGCGGCGAGAGCAGGATCGCGCCCTCGATCGACGGGTCGCGGCCGTGCATGAGGACCAGCTCGGTGCCGAACGACCAGCCGACCAGCCAGCGGTTCGGCAGGTCGTGGAACTCGGCGAACTCGATCGCGGCATGGACGTCGAACCGCTCGGCGACGCCCCCGTCGAACGCCCCGCCGCTGGTCCCGCGCGGGCTGGCGGTGCCGCGCGTGTTGAACCGGAGCACCGCGAGGTCGGCGAGCGCCGGCAGCCGCCACGCCGCCTTGCGATAGACGTGCGAGTCCATGTAGCCGCCGTGCGTCGGCAGCGGGTGGAGCGTCACGAGTGTGGCTGCGGGTGCGGCGTCGGCGGGCCGCGCGAGCTCGCCGACGAGCGTGAGCCCGTCCGCGGTGTGCAGCTCGACGTCCTGGCGCACCGCCGGCAGGACGGTGAGCGACCGGATGAGGCTGGGGTCGGACGTGGGTGTGGTCATCGGGACGAGCCTAGGACGCCGTCGGTCAGCGCACGCGCGAGGTCCAGCACGTCCGCGACGCCGTCATCGGCGTTCGAGGCGCACCGCCGGGTCGCCGCCGCGAGGACGGCCGGGTGGGCGTTGGCCACGGCGAACGACGTGCCGGCCCAGCCGAGCATCGACAGGTCGTTCGGTGCGTCGCCGACCGCCCAGACGTCCCCCGGGTCGATCCCGCGTGCCGCCGCCCAGTCGGCGAGGGTCGCGGACTTGGTGATCCCCGGGCCGGAGACCTCCCCCAGCCCGTGCGCCCCGGAGTCCGCGACGATCGCCAGGTCACCGACGACGGCAGCGAGCTCGTCGGCGTAGCGGGGACCGGGCGGTCTCGCGGTGCGGACCAGCAGCTTGCACGTCGAGCTGCCGAGGACGTCCTCGATCCGGTCGGCCGACGGGCTCCCGGCCGGAACGGGGTGGAGGGACCGGAACCGGGTCTCGTGGGCGAACCCGGCGGCACTCTCGGTGGCGAGGTGCACCTCGTCGGGACCACCCCAGGCAGACCGGACGCGGTCGGCGATCCGGGCGACGAGGTCCGGCGACATGCCGCGCTCGGAGAGCACGTGTCCCGTGGACACCTCGAGCACGGCGGCCCCGTTCAGGCAGATCGCGACCCCGTGGCCGGCGACGTGCGAGCCCAGGTCCATCAGCCAGCGCGGTGGTCGAGCAGTCACGAAGACGACGTCGACGCCGGCCTCCGCCGCGCGGACCAGCGCCCTCGCGGTGCGCGCCGAGACCGTGCCGTCCGGTCGCAGGAGCGTGCCGTCCAGGTCGGTGGCGACGAGCCGCGGCGCGCGCTCTCCGGCGTTCATCGGCGCGTCGGCGAGCGACGTGCGCGCGCCTGCCAGCACGAGGAGTGCCAGTGGCGACGGTCGTCGAGCGCCTCGCCGAACAGCCCGTCGGTGCGCCACGCGACGACGTGGGCGGTCCCGGCGTTCACCAGCTGGTCGCACCCCGGGCACCGGTACTCCCGGTCGGAGCCGCGGACCTGCTGGACGGTCCACTCGCCGTCGCCCGCCGACTCCGAGCGTCGGCCGCCGGTCGCCCGGTCGACGTCGAGCTCGACGTGCTCGGCCCCGTACGGCCGCTTGGTCGATCGTCGTCCCACCCGACCATCCTCCCCCACCACCCGCGGGACGTCCGCACTCGTGCGCACTGGGACCGGCGGGAGTGCGGACGTCCGAGGAAGTGAGCGCCACAGCAACCAGGTGCTCGGACGCTCGCGGAGTGTCGCGGGGGCGTCCGAGGAAGTGAGCGCTGCGGCAGCCACGTGCTCGGACGCTACGGGTGGGGACAGCGCGACGGCCGAGCTCCCGGGTGAGGGCTCGGCCGTCGCGTGGAGGTCAGAGGGCTGCGGACTCCGGGGTCGGGATCGTCTTCGTGCGCAGGAGCTCGCGGTACCAGAGGCCCGAGTCCTTCACGGTGCGCTCGAGCGTGTCGTAGTCGACGCGGACGACGCCGAAGCGGCGGTCGTACCCGTAGGACCACTCGAAGTTGTCCATGAGCGACCACACGAAGTAGCCGCGCACGTCGGCACCGCGCTCGATGGCCTCGCCGACGGCGTCGATGTGGTCGTGCAGGTAGGCGACGCGGTCGGCGTCGTGCACGCGGCCGTCGGCGCTGACCTCGTCGTAGAAGGCGGCGCCGTTCTCCGTGATGGCCATCGGCAGGCTCGGGTAGCGGTCGCGGATCTCGAGGAGCAGGTCCACGAGGCCCTGCGGCTCGATGTTCCAGCCCATCGCGGTGTGGGGGCCGGGCTGCGCGAGCCACTCGACGCTCGTCGCGCCGACCCACGGGCTGTTCGCCGACGACCGGTGGCCGTCGGGGCCCGGGGTGCCGTCACCGCCGGCGGGCGTGCCGTGCTGCACCCGACCGGTGGAGTAGTAGTTCACGCCGAGCAGCGCGAGCGGCACCTTGATGATCTCGAGGTCGCCCTCCTGCACGAAGGACCAGTCGGTGATGTGCTCGGTGTCGGCGAACACGGCCTTCGGGTACTCGCCGTCCAGCATCGGGCCGAGGAAGACCTCGTTGGCGATGGTGTCGATGCGGCGCTTGGCCTCGATGTCCTGCGGGGCGTCGGACGCGGCGCGGGTGACGTGCAGGTTCAGGGTCACCGAGATCGGGGTGTCCTCGCCGAGGACGTCCTTGATCGCGCGGCCGGCCAGACCGTGACCGAGGTTGAGGTGGTGGACCGCGGCGAGCGCGGTCGCGTCGTCCGTGACACCGGGGGCGTGCACGCCCGACGCGTAGCCCAGGAACGCGGAGCACCACGGCTCGTTGAGCGTGGTCCAGAGGTGGATCCGGTCCCCCAGGACCTCGGCGAGCTTGCGCGCGTACTCCCCGAACTGGAGAGCCGTCTGCCGGTTGGCCCAGCCGCCCTCGTCCTCGAGCGGCTGCGGGAGGTCCCAGTGGTAGAGCGTCGCGACGGGCTTGATGCCGGCGGCGATGAGACGGTCCGCGAGGTCGACGTAGAAGTCGAGACCGGCCTGGTTGAACTCACCCGACCCGCTCGGCTGGACCCGGGGCCACGCGATCGAGAACCGGTAGGCCTGCAGGCCGAGGTCCTTCATGATCGCGACGTCCTGCGGCACGCGGTGGTAGTGGTCGGCCGCGACGTCGCCGGTGTCGCCGTCGAGCACCTTGCCGGGCGTGCGGGAGAACGTGTCCCAGATGGACGGGCCGCGGCCGTCCTCGTCGAACGCACCCTCGATCTGGTACGAGGCGGTGGCCGAGCCCCAGAGGAAGTCGGAGGGGAACTGGCGTCCGGAGGGGCGCGAGGTCGTCATGGGGTGGTTCCTTCGGTCGGTCGGAGGTCGACGGTGACCGTGGGAGCGCAACCATGCGCGAACCGAACGGTCGGGGTGGAGAAGATCGAATCGATACGATACACGGTTCCGTGCCGGCACGACAGCCCGGCCACTACAGTCCGTAACATTGTTACGCCGTGTCGACCCGACCTCCTGGAGATCTCGTGCGCACCTCCCGACCCGCCCTGCTGATCGTCGCGTCGGCGCTGGCCCTCGCCGCCTGCAGCCAGCCCGCCGCCGTCGACCCGGAGCCCTCCGCATCCGCCGACCCGCCGCGCGTCTGGCCGGGATGGGAGCCGCGGGAGACGGACGGCGAGCTCGTGCTCGCCAGCGACGACTTCACCGACGGGGGCGACCTCCCCCGCAGCATCGAGCTGAGCGGGCACGGCTGCACGGGCCCGAACATCCGCCCGGAGCTGCACTGGGACGGGCTGCCGGCCGAGACCAAGAGCGTCGTCGTCACGTTCACCGCGGAGGGCGGCGGCCCGCTCAACCGCTGGGCGGTCGCGAACCTGCCCACCGACGTGCAGGACCTGCCCGCGGGCGAGAACCCGGAGGTCGGCACGATGGTCAAGAACAGCGTCGGCTCCGTGAACATGCTCGGGCCCTGCTCGCTGGAGGGTGAGCGGTGGGAGCTGTGGTTCACCGTCTACGCGCTCGACACCGTGCTCGACGTGCCGGAGTCGTCCGCGGGCACCGTGCTGACGGCCGCGGGCGCCGGTCACGTGATCGAGGCCGCGGAGCTCACCGGGTTCCACGCGTACGAGGCCCCGGCCGGCTGACGTCAGCCCGGCGCGACCCCGAGGCGGTCGGTGCGCAGCAGCGCGAGCACGCCGCGGTCGAGGCGCTGCGCCGCTGCTGCCGCATCGGAGCCCGACGCGAACAGCTGCAGCATCACGTAGCCGTGCAGGAGCGCCCACAGCTGGTAGGCGGCGTCCTCGAGGTCCGCGTCCGCGAGGTCGGCACGCACGAGACGGACGCGTGCGACGAGGTCCGCGAAGGTCCCCTCCGCGATCCGGAGCGAGGGCTCCGTCGGCACGAGACCCACCTGCGCGGTCACGAACATCAGCTGGTACTGCGTCGGGTGCGCCAGCGCCCAGTCCCAGTACCGCCGGCACGACACCAGCAGGCGCTCGACCGGGTCCGGCAGGGCGTCCGGCTCGGCCACGTACGCGCCGAACAGCGCGAAGCCGTCGGCGTACATCGCGTCGAGCAGACCGGTCTTCCCGCCGAAGTACGTGTAGATGCCCGTGGTCGAGCAGTCCGAGGCCGCGGCCACGGCCCGGACGGTCAACCCCGTCGTGCCCTTGTCGGCGAGGATGCGCAGGGCGTTGTCGAGGATGCGCTGGCGCTGGGGAGGGGCACTCACAGTGCGGTCACCCTAACGCCCCGCGCTCACTCCCCGATCGTCAGCGTCACGACGTCCTGGCCCGCGTCGGCCGCGACCGTCGGACCGCCTGCGACGGCGACCGACCACGGCGTGGCCGTGCCTCGCGCCTCGACGCGGACCGCCGACCCCTCGCGGGTGACGACGAAGCTGGCGTCCCCGACCCGCGTGACCGAGCGGTGCCCGTCCGCGAGCTCGACGAGGCGCAGCGTGACGCCGTCGGCCCAGGCGTAGTCCGGCCGGTCCGACCGCGCGCCGACCGGCAGGACGCTGTCCGGCCGGACGTAGAGCGGCAGCGAGAGGTAGCCGTGCCGCTCGCGGACCCAGCGCGGACCGGTCACCTGGTCACCCGTGAGCAGCGACGTCCACGTGCCCTCCGGGACGTACACGTCGACGTCGCCGTCCGCGGTGAACACGGGGGCGACGAGCAGGCTCTCGCCGAGCATGTACTGGGTGTCGACGGTCGCCGCGCCCGGGTCGTCGGGGAACTCCAGCACCATCGGTCGCATCACGGGGACCCCGGACGTGTGGGCGTCCTGGCCCAGCCGCGCGAGGTACGGCATGAGCGAGAGCTTGAGTCGGGTGAACAGCCGCGCGACGTCGACAGCCTCCTCGTCGAACGCCCACGGCACCCGGTAGGAGTCCGAGCCGTGCAGGCGGCTGTGCGACGAGAGCAGCCCGAACGCCAGCCAGCGCTTGAACACGGCCGCGTCGGGCTCGCCCTCGAAGCCGCCGATGTCGTGGCTCCAGAACCCGAAGCCCGAGGACGCCAGCGACAGCCCACCGCGCAGGGTCTCCGCCATCGAGACGAACGTCGACTCGCTGTCGCCGCCCCAGTGCACCGGGAACTGCTGACCCCCCGCGGTGGCCGACCGGGCGAACAGCACGGCCTCGCCCTCGCCGCGCTCGGCCTCGAGCACGTCGAAGACCGCGCGGTTGTAGAGGTGCGTGTAGTGGTTGTGCATCCGCTCGGGGTCGGAGCCGTCGTGCCAGACGACGTCCGTCGGGATCCGCTCGCCGAAGTCGGTCTTGAACGAGTCGACGCCCTGCGCCATCAGCCGCCGCAGGTAGCTCTGGTACCAGGCGACCGCGTGGGGGTTGGTGAAGTCGACGAGCCCCATGCCGGACTGCCACTGGTCCGTCTGCCAGACCGTGCCGTCGGCCCGGGTCACCAGGTAGCCGGCCGCGCGGCCCTCGTCGAACAGGGCCGACCGCTGCGCGATGTACGGGTTGATCCAGACGCAGACCTTCAGACCCTTGGCGTGCAGACGCGCCAGCAGCCCCTCGGGGTCGGGGAACGTCGCCGGGTCCCACGTGAAGTCGGTCCAGTGGTAGGCCCGCATCCAGAAGCAGTCGAAGTGGAAGACGCTCAGCGGCAGCCCGCGCTCGGCCATGCCGTCGACGAACGACATCACGGTCGCCTCGTCGTACTGCGTGGTGAACGACGTCGAGAGCCACAGGCCGTACGACCAGGCCGGGACCTGCGCCGGGCGGCCGGTCAGCGCGGTGTAGCGGCGCAGCACGTCCTTGGGCGTGGGGCCGTGGATGACGTAGTACTGGAGCGACTCCCCGGCGACCGAGAACTGCGTCCGGGACACGGCCTCGGAGCCGACCTCGAACGAGACGCGCCCGGGATGGTCGACGAACACCCCGTAGCCCGCGTCGGACAGGTAGAACGGCACGTTCTTGTACGCCTGCTCGCTCGCGGTACCGCCGTCCTCGTTCCAGATGTCGACCGACTGGCCGTTCTTCACGAACGCACCGAAGCGCTCGCCGAGGCCGTAGACGTGCTCACGGACTCCGAGGCCGAGCTGCTCGTGCACGTACGCGTCGCCGCGGGCGTCCGTGACGACACCGACGGACCGGGCGGTCGACGACGTCAGCACCCGGCCGTCGGCCTCGAACTCCACGTTCCAGGCGCCGCGGGTGGAGATGCGCGCGGTCAGGGCCCCGGCGCGGAACGTCGCGACACCGTCCGCGACGTCCTCCGCCTCGACCACCTTGACGTCCGCGGGGGTCGTGGAGAGGGCGAAGGACGGCCCCCGGTCGACGCTGCCGCGGTGGTGCTCGATGCGGACGCCGATCACGTCGTCCATCGGGCTGTGGAACGACACCGTGACGAGGGCCTTGTTGAGCGTGTCCCCGCGGGACGTGAGCGGCACCGTCGACGCGTACACGGTCAGGGACTCCTCGCCCACCACCACGTCCGCGATCTCGCGCGGCCGCAGGACCGTGACGCCGGGGAGGTGCTGCCAGTAGCCGTCCGTGAACTTCATCGTGGCGCCTTCGCGTCGTGGGTCAGAGGACCGGTTCCTTCATCGAAGCGTTTCGATGCTGGTATTACGTTAAAGGGCAGCGTGAACACTGTCCAGGATGGTGTACTCACGTCCGTCGTTTCGACGGCGGTTCGACTCGCTAGGGTGGCCCCGGCGGGTGTCGACGAGGGGATGACGAGATGGCGACGATCGACGACGTGGCACGCGTGGCGGGAGTCTCGGTGTCGACCGTGTCCTACACGTTCTCCGGCAAGCGACCGATCTCCGCCGAGACCCGGGCCCGCGTCGAGCGCGCCGTCCGCGAGCTCGACTACCGACCCCACGCGGGCGCCCGGGCGCTCGCGTCGCAGCGCACCCAGGTCCTCGCCCTCATGGCGCCGCTGCGCGTCGACGTCAACGTCGGCGTGATCATGCAGTTCGTCACCGGCGTCGTCACGCGCGCGCAGTCGTTCAAGCACGACGTCCTGCTGCTCACCCAGGACGACCACGACGGGATCGAGCGGGTCGCGGCCGGCTCCATGGTCGACGCCGTGATCATGATGGACGTCGAGGCCGAGGACCCGCGGCTGCCCATCCTGCGCAAGCAGCGCCAGCCGGCCGTGCTCATCGGTCTGCCCCGCGACGCCACCGGGTTCTCCTGCGTCGACCTCGACTTCGAGGCCGCGGGCCGGGCCGCGGTGGCCCACCTCGCCGGGCTCGGGCACCGCCAGATCGCCCTCATCGGCTCGCCGCGCGCGGTGCTCAGCCGGCGGACCACCTACGCCGCGCGCCTCGTGCGCGGCTTCACCCAGGAGTCCGCGCGCCTCGGTCTCGACGCCGTGTTCGAGACCTGCGAGTCCTCTCACAGCGGCGCCATCGAGGCCGTCGACCAGGTGCTCGCGGCGCTGCCGGACGTCACGGCCGTCATCGTGCACAACGAGGTGGCCCTGCCCGCCGTGCTCGAGACCCTGCGCTCCCGCGGCAAGGACGTCCCCCGGGACATCTCCGTCGTGGCCGTCTGCCCGGAGGACGTCGCCCTCGGCCAGACGGACCCCCTGACGGCCGTCGACCTGCCCGCGCACACCATCGGCGCCGTCGCGGTCGACATGGCGATCGGCCGGCTCACCGGCGACCAGCCCGCCGAGACCCGCCTCCTCGCGCCCGTCCTGACCACGCGGAGCAGCACCGCTCCCCCGCCTCACTAGCACGGCGGCGCCGCCCCCCGGCAGCCGCAGCACCCCGTCGACGTCCTTCTGCATCAGCAGGTCGCGGCCCGTCCACGCCAGCTCGGCCTCGGTGTCCCCGTGGTTGAGCACGAAGAGCAGGTCTCCGCGCAGCGCGACCTCGACCCCCTCCGGCACGGTCGGGACCGGCGGCAGCACGCCCGCCGCCGCGACGCAGTCCGCCACGACCGCGGCGAGCACGGGTGCGGGCGGCACGGTCGAGACGTACCAGGCGCTGCCGTGCCGCAGGATCGCCGGGCGGCCGCCGAGGCCCGCGCCCGCGTAGGTGGCGAGAACGTCGGCACCGTCCGTCGTCAGGTGCTCCGACCAGACGGACGCGGTGAAGGTGCCGTAGCGCTCGGAGTGCACCGGGACGCCGGCCGGAGGCAGCGGACGATGCTCCTCGCCAGACACCCCGAGCACGCTCGCCCACGGCACCGGGAAGCGGCCCTGCCGCACGCGCTGGTCCTCGTCGGCGATCCCGCTGAACGGCCCGACCAGCAGCGTGCCGCCCCGCGAGGCCACACGCGCCAGGTTCGCGGCGTCGGCGTCGGAGACGAGGTGCAGCAGCGGGACGACCACCAGGTCGTACCGGTCGAGGTCGGCCCCCGGCGGGACGACGTCGGTCGCGATGCCCGCCCGCCAGAACGGCTCGTGGTACGCCGCGAGCTGGTCCGGGACGCGCAGGTGCGTGCTCGGCACCGAGTCCGCCTCGCCCGCCCAGAGCGACGGCCAGTCGAAGACCAGCGCGACGCGCGCGTCCACCGGGGTGCCGACGACCGACCGCAGCCGGCCCAGCACCCGACCCTGCTCGCGGACGGCGCGATGCAGGTCGGTGTCCGGGCCGGCGTGCGGGAGCATCGCGGAGTGGAACCGCTCGGAGCCCTGGGCGGAGGCCCGCCACTGGAAGTAGCAGACCGCGTCCGCCCCGTGCGCGACCGCGCGCAGCGAGTCCCGCAGCATGCCGCCGGCGGGCTTGGGCACGTTGTGCGGCCGCCAGCTCACGGCCCCTGCCGCCTGTTCGAGCAGCGCCCACGGGCGGCCGCCGCCGACGCCGCGGGTCAGGTCGTGGGTGAGCGCGGCCCGCGCCGGGGACGACGGGTCAGCCGGGTCGCCGTAGTGGTCGTCGGCCACGACGTCGAGGTCGTCCGCCCAGGAGAACTGGTCGACCAGCGGGAAGAAGCCCATCGCGTTGGTCGTCACGGGAGCCGACGACGACGCGCGGATGATGTCGGCCTGCAGGCGGTACACGTCCCGCAGCTGGTCCGAGGTGAACCGGCGGAAGTCGAGCAGCTGCGTCGGGTTGTGCACGTACGGTGCGGCGCGCGGCGGCACGATCTCCTGCCAGTCGCCGTACCGCTGGCTCCAGAACGCGGTGCCCCAGGCTCGGTTCAGGACGTCGAGGTCGCCGTAGCGGACCTCCAACCAGGTGCGGAACCGGTCGGCGCACAGGTCGCAGAAGCACGCCTGCCCGAACTCGTTGCCGACGTGCCACATCGCGACCGCGGGGTGGCCGGCGTAGCGGTCCACGAGCGCCCGGACGAACGAGGCCACGTGCTCGCGGTACACCACCGACCCCGGGCAGAACTGGTTGCGCGACCCCACGCTCATCCGCGCGCCCGCGGCGTCGACGGCGGACGTCGTCGGGTCCAGGCGGGCGAGCCACGGCGGCGGTGACGCGGACGGCGTCGCCAGGTCGACCGCGATCCCGCCCGCGTGCAGCAGGTCGAGCACCTCGTCGAGCCACTCCCAGCGCAGCTCGCCCGGGCTCGGCTCGATCGTCGCCCACGAGAAGACCCCGACCGTCACCAGGTTGACGCCCGCCGCGCGCATGAGAGCCACGTCCTCGCGCCACACCTCGGGCGGCCACTGCTCCGGGTTGTAGTCGCCCCCGTAGAGCAGACCGCGCTCCCGGGTCAGTGCCTCGAACGAGCTCACGGTCGACGTCATCCCTTGATCGCGCCGAAGATCACGCCCTTGGTGAAGTGCCGCTGCACGAACGGGTACACGATGAGGATCGGGACGATCGCGAGGACCATGACCGCCATCTTGATGGGTAGACCGGTCACCGCGCCGGTCGCGACGTCCACCTGGCCCACGCCGCTGCCCGGCAGCGTCACGCCCTGGAGCACGTACGAGCGCAGCACCAGCTGCAGCGGCCACTTGGCGTTGTCGTTGATGTAGAGGATCGCGTTGAAGAACGCGTTCCAGTAGCCGACGCCGTAGAACAGCGCGACGACCGCGATCACGGCCCGGGACATGGGCAGCACGATCCGGCCCAGGATCCGCCAGTCCCCCGCGCCGTCGATGCGGGCGGCGTCGAGGATGGCGATGTCGATGCCCATGAAGAAGTTGCGCAGGATCAGCACGTTGAACGCCGACACCGCGCCGGGCAGGATCAGCGCCCAGTAGCTGTTGATGAGCCCCAGCGAGCTGACCAGCAGGTACGTGGGGATCAGGCCCGCGCCGAAGAACATCGTGATCAGGAAGATGAACAGGATCGGGCGGTGCCCGAACGAGCCCGGCCGCGAGAGCCCGTACGCCCCCATGACCGACACCGTGGTGGACAGGACGGTGCCGATGACGGTGATGAACGTGCTCACCAGGGCGGCGCGCGTGACGATCCCCCCGCCCAGGATCTGCGTGTAGGCGTTGATCGTCAGCTCACCGGGAACCGTCACCAGGCCGCCGACGCGGATGGTCTCGGCCTGCGTCGACAGGCTGGTGAGGATGACCGTGTACAGCGGGAAGAGGACCGCGAGCACGACGCACGTGAGCACGATCGTCTTGAGCGTCTGGCCCCCGATGGACGGGCGCCCCTCCCACGCCGGGCGGTGCTTCGAGCGGCGCGGCCGCCGTGCAGCAGGTGCGGAGCTCACCGTTGTCTGGGTACTCATGCGCGCTTGTACACCCCCGACTCACCGAACACGTGCGCCAGCTTGTTCGCGCCCAGCACGAGCGCGAGGCTGACCACTCCCTTGACCAGCCCCGCCGCGGCGGCGAAGCTCCAGTCCCCGTAGACGACGCCCTGGTAGTAGACGTAGGTGTCGATGACCTCGGAGACGTCGGCGCCGACCGCGCCGCGTTGCAGGATGAGCTGCTCGAACCCGACGGTCAGCGCGTCGCCGAGCCGCAGGATGAGCAGCAGGATGATGACCGGCCGCAGCGCGGGCAACGAGACGTGCCACATGCGGCGCCACCGGCTCGCCCCGTCCACCGCGGCCGCCTCGTACTGCTCGGGCGGCACCGTGCTCAGTGCGGCGAGGAAGATGATGATCCCCCAGCCCGCGTCCTTCCACACCGACTGCATGGTGATCAGGACGAGGAACGTGTCGGGGTTGGTCATCATGTCGAACCCGTTGCCCAGACCGTGGTCGCGCAGGGTCTGGTTGATCAGTCCCGCGCCGCCGAAGATCTGCTGGAACACGGTCACCACCAGCACCCACGAGAAGAAGTGCGGCAGGTAGACGATCGCCTGGATGGTGGTGCGCGTCCGCGGCGTGATCACGCTGTTGAGCAGCATCGCCAGGAAGATCGGGATCGGGAAGAAGAACACCAGCTGGAACGCGGTGATGACGAGCGTGTTCTCGACCGCGTTGAGGAACGCCGGGTTGGTGAACACCCGCTCGAAGTTGACCCAGCCGACGTACGGGCTGTGCAGGAACCCCGTGTACGGCGAGTAGCTCTGCCACGCGATGACGTTGCCGAGCATCGGGACGTAGGCGAAGACGCCGAGCAGCAGGATGGCCGGCGTGACCATGAGCAGCAGCGACCGGTCGCGCTTCAGGCGGACGCGCCACCCGATCTTGCGTGGTGGCAGAGGCGCCGGAGGCGCCGCCTCCCCGGGAGTCACAGGGGGGCGGCGCCGGACCAGCTCGGACAAGGACATCAGCTCTGCTGGTCCAGGATGTCCTGGTAGAACGCCCGGAGCTCCTCGCCGCCGGACGCCTTCCACGTCTCGACGGCCGCGTCGAGGTCGCTCATGTCCTTGCGACCGCGGGAGATGTCCTTCTCCAGGTCGACGAAGGGCTGCCCGATCGACGCGTACTGCTGCGGCTCGACGATCTGCTGGGCGTAGAACAGCGGGTCGGTGGCGTACTGGGCCGCGTTCGCCTTCCACTCCGACGCCGCCTTGACGTACCCCGGGTACTGCACGTGCGTCTCGGAGATCGGGGGGTCGACCAGGAAGATGTACGTCGGCTGGAGCTCCGTGGCCGCCAGCTCGGTGGGCACCGGGAGCCCGTCGTCGCCGCGGGTGTAGTGCACGCCCTCGACGCCGTTGTTGATCGTGTCGTACTCGGTGGTGCCGTACGGCGCCGCGAGCACGTTGGCGATCGCGAGGAGCTCCTTGATCTTGGCCTCGTCGTCCGTCTTCTTGATGAACGAGAAGATGTTGGCCGGGTTGCCCTTCCAGAGGACGGGCGTGCCGCCGTCGGCGTCGAACGGGTCGAACGGCTGCTGCCAGTACGCGGGGTTGCTGGCCAGGTTGTCGCGCATGGCCTCGTGCCAGCCGCCGACACCGTCGTTGGCGATGAGGGACTTGCCGGACTGGAACCGCGCCTTCGCCTCGCCGGACTGGTCGGCGACGGCATCGGGGTGGACGGCACCGCTGGCGAACAGCGCCGCGTTCCACTCGAGCGCGGCGCGGTACTCGTCCGTCTCGACGCGGTGCACCAGCTTGTCGCCGTCGAGCTTCCACTTCGGCGGGACCGCGTGGATGATCGCGGCCGAGTTCCACAGGTCCTCGGCGCCCCACACGCTGCCGCCCGTCAGCTCGAGCGCCAGGTCCAGGAGGTCCTGCCCGTTCTTGACGTCCGGGGTGATGCCGAGGCTGTCGAGGACGTCGCGGCGGTAGAAGATCGCGTCGGTGATGACCTCACCCGGGAACGGCAGGCCGTAGAGCTTGCCGTTGAAGACGCAGAACTTCCACGCGTCCGAGGAGATGTTGGCCAGGTTCGGGTACGGCGTGACCTTGTCGCCCGCGAGGTACGGCGTGAGGTCCTGGAACACGTTGCCGACGATCTCGGAGCCGAACCGCGGCGGCAGGTTCCAGGTGGGGACGCACACCCAGTCGGGGACGTCCTTGGCGGACGCGAGCACGGTGGCCAGCTTGTCGCCATAGACGTTGCCGTCGGTGATCTGGAACTGCAGCTCGGAGCCGAGCAGATCGTTCACGGCCTCGTAGTACTTGTTGCCCTTGCTGGGCGGGATGGTGCCCCACAGCGGGGTCATCGCGGTGTAGACGACCCCGGTGCCCGGCGCGTCCTTGACGGACTGGACGAGCTCGTCCGGGATCGCCTCGTACCCCGGCACCGAGCCGTTGACGCTCGGGTAGTCCGGGTCGATGTAGGTGACCGGGATGTACTTCGGGATCACGTCGCCCGCGGCCGCGGCGGAGTTGCTCGCCGCCGGGGGCGGGGCGGTCGAGCAGGCGGTCAGGAGACCGGGGATCCCGACGACGGCCGCGCCCGTCGCGATCAGGCCCAGGAACCGGCGGCGGTCGACCGCGTGGTCGCCCAGCCGGCCGAAAGTAGGCGTGGCGTTCATCTGCGTCCCTTCACTTCCTCGTGGAGATCGCGTCGAAGCGGTTCGACGGCGAGACTCTATGGCCATGCTCCGGGGGAGGCAAGACCTGGGGGCCATGGATCGGCACTTGCGACAAACAGGGCCGTCAAGCACCATGAATGCCGCACGATGCCTGGTCGCGCGCGGTCGAACCATCATCGAATCGGTTCGACGTTTCCAGGCTTAAACGTTTCGTGCCCTGCCCCCACCACTCGACGACGAGGAACCCGTGGCCGACCAGCAGAACCCCGTCCGGCCCTTCGCCGCCCGCGCCCAGGAGCTGCTCGACCAGCTCACGCCCGCCGAGCGCCTCGCCCTGCTGCACCAGCACGCCGCCCCCGTCCCCCGCGTCGGTCTGGGACCGTTCCGCACGGGCACCGAAGGGCTGCACGGGGTCGCGTGGCTCGGGACGGCGACCACCTTCCCGCAGCCCGTCGGGCTCGCCGCCACCTGGGACGCGGACCTGCTGGAACGCGTCGGCGCCGTGGTCGGCACGGAGGTCAGGGCCAAGCACGCGGCCGACCCCACGGTCTCGCTCAACGTGTGGGCGCCGGTGGTCAACCCGCTGCGTCACCCGCGCTGGGGTCGCAACGAGGAGGGGTTCTCCGAGGACCCGCACCTCACCGCGCACCTCGCCACCGCGTACGCCCGCGGCCTGCGCGGCGACCACCCGACCTACTGGCGCACGGTGCCGACCCTGAAGCACCTCGTCGCCTACGGGAACGAGACCGACCGCAGCGTCACCAGCGCCCAGCTGTCCCCCCGGGTGCTGCACGAGTACGAGCTGCCCGCGTTCCGCGGACCGATCGAGGCCGGCGTCGTCGGCGCGGTGATGCCCTCGTACAACCTCGTCAACGGCCGCCCGAACCACGTCGCCCGCGAGCTGCTCGACGAGGTGCGCGGGTGGACGACGGCGTCACTGCTCGTCGTCTCGGACGCCGGCGCGCCCACCAACCTGGTGGTCGGCGAGCGGTACTACGACGACCACGTCGAGGCCGCTGCCGCCGCCGTCCGTGCCGGGGTGGACTCGTTCACCGACCACGACGCCGACTCCTCCCGCACGATCGCGCACCTGAGCGCCGCCCTGGAGCGCGGGCTGCTCGACCAGGCGGACGTCGACCGCGCCGCGCTGCGCCAGCTCGAGCTGCGCCTGGCGACCGGCGAGCTGGACCCCGACCTCGACCCGTGGGCGTCTGTCACCGCGTCCGACCTCGACCTGCCCACCAGCCGCGCGCTCGCCCTCGAGGCCGCGGCGCGTGGCGTCGTCGTGCTGGAGAACGACGGGGTGCTCCCCCTGCGGCCCGGCGCCCGCGTGGCCGTCATCGGACCGCACGCGGACCAGGTCCTCACCGACTGGTACTCGGGCACCCCGCCCTACACGGTCTCGATCGCCGAGGCGCTCGCCCCGGCCCACGTGGTGACCGGGGCGGACACCGTCGCGCTGCGGTCCCGCACCACCGGCGCCTACGTGGACGTGGGCGCCGACGGCGCCCTCGTCGCGACCGCCCGCACGGCGGCCCACCACGACCTCACCGACTGGGGCGAGGGCATCCTGACCCTGCGCGCCGCGACCACGGGACTGCTGTGGACCGGCGCCGGCTGGATCCTGCGCGCCGACGCCCCGAGCGTGCACGGGTGGGTCGCGCAGGAGAGCTTCCGGGCGCACCGGCACGACGACGGCTCCGTCTCGCTGCAGCACGCGGGCTCCGGCCGGTGGCTGATGGTGCAGCGCGACGGCGGCGTGCTCGTGGCCGACGCCCCCTCCGCGGCCACGGCCGAGCGGTTCACGCTGCGCACCGTGCGGTCCGGCACCGCCCGCGCGGTCGACGCGGCGCGCGACGCCGACGTCGTCGTGCTGGCGGTCGGCAACGACCCCCACCTGCTCGGCCGCGAGACCGAGGACCGCCCGCACCTGCGGCTGCCCGAGTCGCAGGCGGAGCTCGCGCGCGCGGTGCTGGAGGCCAACCCGTCGACGGTCCTCGTCGTCGTCTCGTCGTACCCGTACGTGCTCGGCGCGCTCGGCGACGACGCCGCCGCCGTCGTGTGGACCGCGCACGGCGGGCAGGAGCTCGGGCACGGGGTCGCGGACGTGCTCCGCGGCGACGCCGAGCCGACCGGCCGCCTGGCACAGGCCTGGCCGGAGACCGAGCAGGACGCCGGCGACCTGCTCGACTACGACGTCATCGGCGCCGGGCTCACGCACTGGTACGCGCCACGGCCCGCGCGGTGGGCGTTCGGGCACGGACGGAGCTACACCACCGTGGTCTACGAGGCGATCGAGCACGCGGACGGATCGGTCCGCGTGACCGTCCGGAACACCGGCGACCGGCCCGTCGACGAGCTGGTCCAGGTGTACGCGGCCGCCCCGGGGCACCGGCTCGCGGTGCCGCACCGCCGGCTCGTCGCGCACCGGCGGGTCCGGCTGGAACCCGCGCAGGCCGCGGTGGTGACCCTCGACGTCGCCGCCGATGCGTTCGCGGTCTGGGACGTCACCCGCGGCCGGTTCGTCGTCGAGCCCGGTCGGTACGAGCTGCACGCGGGACCGTCGTCGGCAGACCTGCCCCTCGTGGTCGAGGTGGTGGTCGCCGGGGAGCCCGTCCCGCCCCGCACGCTGGACGCGTGGGTGCGGGCGATCGACCACGACGAGCGTGAGGACGTGACGTTCGCGGAGCACACCCGCGAGACCGGCGACGCCCTCGAGGTCACGCGGGGCCGACGCACCGGCTGGGTGGTGTTCCGGGACGTCGACCTCACGGGGGTCGGCCACGTCGAGCTGACCGTCGCGCAGGGCGGTTCCGTGCGGGCCGAGGTGCGCGACGGGCGCGGGTGGCGGTCGCTCGGGACGGCGTCCTCGCCGAGCGGAGGGCGGTACGACTGGTCGAGCGTCGAGCTCGCCGTGCCGTCATCGGAGGGCGTGCACGACGTGCGCCTGGTCCTGGTCGGCGAGATCCGCCTCGGATCGTTGCGGGGGCGGCCGCTACCGTGAGCCGATGACGACCCCCGCGCCGGCACTCCCCCCGAAGTGGTTCATCCGGGTGGCGTGGCGCGTGCACCGCGGTCTCTACCGCATCAGCGGCGGCCGGTTCCTCTGGGCTCCGTCGAACAAGCGCGGCTACGGCGCCCTGCGCCTGACCACGACCGGGCGGACGTCCGGGCAGGAGCGAAGCGTCATCCTCGGCTACCTGGAAGACGGCACCGAGGGCGTCCTGGTCACGCTCGCGATGAACGGCTGGATCGAAGGACACCCTGCGTGGTGGCTCAACCTCCAGGCGCAGCCCGAGGCGGTCGTCCGTCTCGACGGCGAGGAGCCCCGGCCGGTCCGTGCCCGCGCTGCCGAGGGCGCGGAGCGTGACCGGCTGTGGGCGGTCTGGACCGCGATCAACCCGAAGCTCGACGCCTACGCCGCGACGCGGACGACCGTGACTCCGGTGGTCGTGCTCGAGCCCCGCTAGACCCAGGCGCCCCCGCGCAGCACGCGCAGCGGCGCCAGGTCGGCGTCGGTGACGACGAGGTCCGCGCGTCGGCCCGCGGCGAGCGCGCCGAGGTCACGACGTCCCAGCACGTCGGCCGGCACCGTGGCCGCGGCGAGCACGGCGTCCTCGAGCGGGATCCCGGCAGCGACGACGTTCCGCACCACGTCGAGCAGGTGCGCCACCCCGCCGGCGATCGCGCCGGTCTCGTCGGCGATCCGCGCCACCCCGTCCGCCACGCGCACCGCCATCGGGCCTAGGCGGTACTCGCCGTCGGGCATCCCGGCGGCCGCCATCGCATCCGTGACCAGAGCGATCGAGCCGGCACCGACCAGGTCGAACACCGACCGGACCGTCCCGTCGGCCAGGTGCGTGCCGTCCGCCACGAGCTCGACCACCAGCTCCCCGCGCGCGGCGGCGGCGAGGCACGCGGCGATCGGGCCCGGGTCGCGGTGGTGCAGCGGCCGCATGCCGTTGAAGAGGTGCGTCGCGGTCAGCCGGCCGTTGGACCGGGACGCCAGCAGGTCGAACCCGCGGTCCACGGCCTCGTCGACCTGCTCCGCCGTCGCGTCGGTGTGCCCGACGGACGGCACCGCGCCGACGTCGACCAGGGCCGCGACGACCTCGTCGGCCCGCGGGACCTCCGGCGCCACCGTCATGGTGACCAGGTGCCCGTGCGCCGCCTCCGCGAGGCTGCGGACCAGCTCCGGGTCGCCGTCGAGCATGTCGGCCGGGTTCTGCGCGCCGCACCGGTGCGCCGACAGGAACGGTCCCTCCAGGTGGATGCCGACGATCTCCCCCGCGTCCGCCAGCCCCGCGAGCACGGCGGTCCGGGCGAGCAGGACCTCCGGCGGGGCCGTGACCAGGGACGCGACCAGGCTCGTGGTGCCGTGCCGACGGTGCTCGTCGACGGCGCGCTGGGCGTCGGCGGCGTCGACCGCGTCCGGGAAGCTCGCACCGCCGCCCCCGTGGCAGTGCAGGTCGACCAGGCCCGGCAGGATCGTGGTGCCGCTCTGCTCGGGCGCGGCCCAGCCCCGCGGCAGGCGGTCCGCCGGACCGACCCAGACGATCGTGTCGCCGTCGACGACCACGACCCCGTCGTCGAGCACCCCGCGGGGGGTGACGATCCGACCGCGCAGGACAAGAGGGGTGTCGGTGCTCACGGGCCAATCCTTCCCCATGGCAGGGCCGCTCCCTGCTCCTCGCTCCACCGTTGCCGACCGGCGCGCACCCGCCCGGTCCACCAGCGGGCGCCACCGGCTCCGACGACACCCTCGGCTGCGGCGACGATCCAGGCCCACGCGGGCATGCCGAGCAGGCCCCACCACGCGCAGAGGGCGGGCGACAGGATCCCGCCGACCAGGGCGAACACCAGGACGTGGACCCGCTCCTTCGGGACGCCGGCCAGCAGGTGCGCCGTCAGCAGGCCCGCCGGGAACCCGACCAGCGCGACCGGGAAGGCCGCCACCAGGAGCACGTACGGCAGGTACGCCAGGATGTGCGTCGCGGTCTCGGTGTCCCCGGAGACCGCGAGCAGGACCAGCAGGGCGAGCGGGTTGACGGCCACGAGCACCACCAGACAGCGCAGGCACAGCGCGGCGATCGCGCCCGCACCCCGGACGTCCGACGCGCTCACGACACCGCCCCGAGGTGCCGCACGGCGGTCATCCGACGAGCGCCCCGCGCGAGCACCCGCAGGTAGAGGTGCTGACCGGCCACCGTCAACGGGCCGGCCAGCCGCACCCACCACCGGTCCGGCACGGAGAAGGCGGTCACGACGAACCACAGGTCCCCCGCGGCATCGCGCTCGATGGCGAACGCCTCCTCGCCACGGAACGGATGGCCCGGCAACGTGCCGTAGCCGAAGCCGACGCGGTCCGCGGTGCGCTCGGCCCAGACCACCTCGCACGGGACCGACAGGTGCACCGGACCGGCCCCGGGACGACTCAGGACCCGCAGCCCCGGGACCGCCTCCGGACCGTCGGGGAACACCTCGACGAGGGCCGCCTCGTGCACCTGCCAGCGCAGCAGCGCGTCGCCGACCGCTCCCAGGTCGAGCGCCGTCGCGCCCGGCATCAGCAGGTGCCGCACGTGCAGGTGCCGGTAGCCGTCCGGGAGCGGACCTGCCTGCGTGGCACCGACCTCGGTGTACGTCAGCCCGGACGGCTCGGTGGGCCTCGGCAGGAGCCGCAGGCCGAGCAGCGTGCACAGGACGAAGCCGAGGGCGTTCGCGACACCGTGCGTCGCGGCCATCCACGACAGGCTCGGGTGCGCGAGCCCCGTCGCCTCGCCGACCGCCCACCAGAGCGCGAGGAGCATCGACACGACGATCGTCACCGCACCCACCCGCAGGAGCGCACGCGCCGCACGCGATCCGACGAGCCCCACCGTCGCCGCCGCGGCGCACCAGAGCCCGACCGTCAGGACCACCGCGCCCACCAGCTCGGCGGCGTCCGAGACGAAGTAGCCGACCAGCACGAGGAGCACGCCGGCGGGGGCGGCCGTCGCCGCGACCCGGGTCGGGACGGTGCTCGCTGCGTGGGCGACGAGTCCGACCACCAGGCACGCACCGAATCCCGCGAAGAGCATGTGCGGAACCGTGAGCGCCAGGTAGTCCCCGTCGAACCCGAGCAGCCCCCACCCGGCGCGCTCCGCGACCAGCGCGACCGCGCCCACCAGCGGCGTCGCCAGCGCGACCGCCGTGGAGAACGACCGGACGCGCAGCGCGCACGCGGCCAGGACGACGCCGGCCAGCGCGAACGGCACCGCGAGCAGCGCGGCGAACGCGCCCGCCGGGAGCCACACGCTCACCGCCGCGAGCACCCCGACCGTCGGCCACACCAGCGACCGCGACCGCGGCACGGCCCGGTCACCGAGCAGCCGCAACCCGAGCGGGAGGACGACGACGGTGCCCAGCCCCACGACCACCCGCACGACGTCGGCAGCGACCGGCGACAGCCCGCTCATGACCGCAACGCCGGCAGGTCGTGCGCGGCGGCCGGGTGCGGCCCGCTCATGCCTTGACCGCCCGGACCAGTGCCAGCACGTCCTCGGACGCACCGCGCAGCACGGGCAGCCGCGACAGCTTGACCAGCCGGCCGATCAGCGGCGTGATCCCCTCGACCAGGGTCCGCGTCCGCCGCTGGCCCGGTGAGCTGTCGTAGACCCAGAAGAGCGTGACCCCGAGCTGCGCCAGCCACAGGAGCTCGGGCAGCTCCTCGCGCAGGCCGGTCGGGACGGCGGGCGACGCACCCTCGACCAGCTCGCGGAAGACAGCCTGGCTCAGGTCACGCGACTCGCTCGACTCGGCCGAGAAGGGGCTCGCGGCCGATCCCGGCCTGATGGCGACCGTCACGAACTCGGCGCCGAACGCGTGGTACTCCGCGAACGCGTCGACCGCAGCCAGCATCACTCCGCGCAGGCGCGCCGTCAGGTCTCCGCCCTGCGCGAGGACCACGCGGGCGGCCGCCGCCTGCTCCCGCGTCACGTCGAGGTACAGCTCCTGGACCAGGTGGTCCTTCGATGCGAAGTGGTAGTACGCGTTCCCTGTGGCGACCCCCGCCTCCTGCGCGATCGCCCGCATCGTCGTCGCCGCGTAGCCGCGCTCGCGGAACAACCGGAGGGCCGTGGACCGGACGAGGGCCTTGGTGTCGTCGCTCATGCACCTAGTTGAACACGTTCAACTGAACACGTTCAAGAGCCACGCGGTGTGAGGTGGGTCCTAGAAGAGGCGGGTGCTGCTGTCGTCCACGCCGCGCATCGTGTCGTAGTCGAGCACGAGGCAGCCGATCCCCCGGTCCGTGGCCAGCACACGGGCTTGGGGCTTGATCTCCTGCGCGGCGAACACGCCGCGGACCGGCGCCAGGTGCGGGTCCCGGTTGAGCAGCTCCAGGTAGCGCGTCAGCTGCTCGACGCCGTCGATGTCGCCGCGCCGCTTGATCTCGACGGCGACGGTGCCGCCCGCCGGGTCCTTCGCCAGGATGTCCACCGGGCCGATGGCCGTCGGGTACTCGCGACGCACCAGCGTGTGCCCGGTGCCCAGCAGCAGGATCTGCGCCGCCAGTAGCTCCTGCAGGTGCGCCTCGACGCCGTCCTTGACCAGCCCGGGGTCCACCCCCAGCTCGTGCGCGGAGTCGTGCAGCACCTCGAACAGGTCGATCTCCAGGCGGTCGTCCGACTTCTGGTGCTGGACGGTCCACACCGCCGTGACGCCGGCCACCAGGGCCTCCGCGGACGGCTCCGACACCGCGAGCGTGCACGGCGGGCTCATCCAGTTCAGCGGCTTGTACGAACCCCCGTCGGAGTGCAGGAGCACGCTGCCGTCGGCCTTGACGACGAGCAGGCGCGTGGCCCGGGGCAGGTGCGCGTTGAGCCGACCGCTGTAGCGAGCCGAGCAGGACGCCACGACGAGGCGCATGAGCTCTCTTCCCGAGGAGTCAGGGTGACCGAGGAGTCAGATGACCGAGCCGACGCGCGACGGCGTCGCCTCGATCCACGACGTGAGGCCGGCGTACGCCTCGGCACTCATCAGCAGATGGACGGGTTCGGTCTCGGAGCCCGGCCGGCAGGTCACGACGACCTGGCCCGCGTGCCAGTCGGTGCGGGTCAGGACGACGAGGCCCACCCGCTGCCAGCGCGTGTGCGGCCGGGCGCGCAACGACCGGTAGCGCCACCAGTAGAGCCGGTCGGTGCCGTACTGCGCGACACCCGAGGACCACGGGCCGTGGGCGGTCCGCCCCAGCGCACAGTGGAACGAACCGACCCGACGGTTCAGCGTGTGCACCCGGGAGAACCACAGGGCGACGACGGCGAGCAGCACCACGACGATCACACTCAGGAGTGCGACGACGTGTCCGCTCACCGTCTCGGCGCCCTCAGTGCGAGGCGGGCGACGTCGCGGGGCGAGCGCCCTCGATGACGTTGTCGGCGACGATGGTCAGGTGGTTCGAGTCGAAGGACAGGAACCCGCCCTCGACCTGCCAGCGCTTCGGCTCGCCGCCCCCGACGGGGAACACGCGGACCTCGCCGGGCTGGAGCACGGACAGCACGGGCTCGTGACCGGCCAGGATGCCGATCTCACCCTCCCCGGCCTTGGCCGAGACCATGCGGGCGGTGCCGGACCAGAGCTTGCCGGCGGTGGCGACGAGCTCGACCTCGATGTCAGCCACGAGACCCTCCTTCGATGATGTGCGGGACTAGCTCGAGAAGGCCAGCGCGCGGGGCGTGATCACTCACGCCCCGCGCGTCGGTTCTCAGACGCCGTAGTCCTTCTGGATGCGGGCCCAGTTGCGCTCGAGGTCCTCGAGGCCACCGATGTTGAAGAAGGCCTGCTCGGAGATGTGGTCGAACTCGCCGTCGGCGATCTTGCCGAAGGCCTCGACCGTCTCCGTGAGCGGGACCGTCGAGCCGACGACACCGGTGAACTTCTCGGCCATGTACGTGTTCTGCGAGAGGAACTGCTGGATGCGACGGGCGCGTGCGACGACCGTCTTGTCCTCCTCCGACAGCTCGTCGACACCGAGGATCGCGATGATGTCCTGGAGCTCCTTGTTGCGCTGCAGGATCGACTTCACGCGCGTCGCGGCGTCGTAGTGCGCCTGGCCGACGTAGCGGGGGTCGAGGATGCGGCTGGTCGACGTCAGCGGGTCCACGGCGGGGTACAGACCGCGCGACGCGATCTCACGCGAGAGCGCCGTCGTCGCGTCGAGGTGCGCGAACGTCGTGGCCGGGGCCGGGTCGGTGTAGTCGTCGGCGGGCACGTAGATCGCCTGCAGCGAGGTGATCGAGTGACCACGCGTCGAGGTGATGCGCTCCTGGAGGAGGCCCATCTCGTCGGCGAGGTTCGGCTGGTAGCCGACCGCGGACGGCATGCGGCCGAGCAGCGTCGAGACCTCGGAACCGGCCTGCGTGAACCGGAAGATGTTGTCGATGAAGAGCAGCACGTCCTGCTTCTGCACGTCGCGGAAGTACTCCGCCATCGTCAGGGCCGACAGGGCGACGCGCAGACGTGTGCCCGGCGGCTCGTCCATCTGGCCGAAGACGAGCGCCGTCTTGTCGAAGACGCCGGCCTCCTCCATCTCGACGATGAGGTCGTTGCCCTCACGGGTGCGCTCGCCGACACCGGCGAACACCGACACACCACCGTGGTTGAGCGCGACGCGCTGGATCATCTCCTGGATGAGGACCGTCTTGCCGACGCCCGCACCACCGAAGAGGCCGATCTTCCCGCCGAGCACGTACGGCGTCAGCAGGTCGATGACCTTGATGCCGGTCTCGAACATCTCGGTCTTGCTCTCGAGCTGGTCGAAGGCCGGGGGCTTGCGGTGGATGGGCCAGCGCTCGGTGATCTCGAGCTTCTCGCCCTCCGCCAGGTTCAGCACCTCGCCGATGACGTTGAAGACGTGGCCCTTGGTGATGTCGCCGACGGGCACGCTGATCGCCTCGCCGGTGTCGCGCACGAGCGCGCCGCGGACCAGGCCGTCGGTCGGCTTCAGCGCGATGGCGCGGATGAGCGAGTCGCCGAGGTGCTGGGCGACCTCGAGCGTCATCGTCGTGACGCCCTCGGCCTCGCCCTCGCCCTGCGTCGACAGGTCGATGTCGACCTGGAGCGCGTTGTAGATCTCGGGGATCTGGTCCGACGGGAACTCGATGTCGACGACGGGGCCGATGACCCGCGCGACCCGACCCACGCCAGGACCGGACGCGTGCTCGACGGCAGCTTCGGTAGTGGTAGCAGTCATGGTGTTTCTCCGGTTCGTCTGTGGGGACGTAGTCGTCAGGAGGCGAGCGCGTCGGCGCCCGACACGATCTCGCTGATCTCTTGGGTGATCTCGGCCTGGCGGGCCTGGTTGGCGAGCCGGGTGTACATGCGCACCAGGTCCTCGGCGTTCTCGGTCGCGGTGTGCATCGCGCGCTGCCGGGCAGCGAGCTCGGAGGCCGCCGCCTGCAGGAGGCAGGTGTAGATGCGGCTGCGCACGTACATCGGCAGCAGCGCGTCGAGCACGGCCTCCGGGGACGGCTCGAACTCGTACAGCGGCGGGATCTCGTTCTCGTCGCGCGCCTCGACGCCCTCGACGATCTCGAGCGGCAGCAGCCGGATGACCCGCGGGGACTGCGACACCATGTTCCGGAAGTGCGTGAACACGACGTGCAGCTCCGCGACGCCGCCCTCGTCGACCGGCGCCTCGAACGCCGCGAGCAGCGTCTCGGCGATGTCGGCGGCCGTCTCGACGGACGGGGCGTCCGAGTTGCCCGACCACTGCTGCGCCAGCTCACGACCACGGAACGTGTAGTACGAGATGGCACGGCGGCCGACGGCGTAGACGATCGGCTCGAAGCCCTGCTCGGTGAGGCGACCGATGAGGCGCTCGGCCTCACGGATCGCGCTCGCCGAGTAGGCACCGGCCATGCCGCGGTCCGACGTGACGACCAGGACCGCGACCCGCTTGGTGTCCGTCCGCTCCGTGACGAGCGGGTGGGTCACGTTCGAGTGCGTGGCCACGGCCGACACCGCACGGGTCAGCGCGCGGGAGTACGGCGTCGCCGCCGTCACCCGGTCGCGTGCCTTGCCGATGCGCGAGGCGGCGATGAGCTCCATCGCACGGAAGATCTTCTTCAGCGACTCTGTCGACCGGATCCGCTGCCGGTAGACGCGCTGCTGACCTGCCACGTCAGCCCTTCTTCTGCCGGACGATCTGCTCCTGCTCGATCTCGACCTCGGCGCCGTCGTCGGACGAGCCGACCAGCGTCGTGCCGTCGCCGATCAGGAAGCCGTTCCGGAACTCGTCGATCGCTGCGCCGAGGGCCGCCTCCGTGTCGTCGTCGAGCTTGCCGGTCGACGCGATCGTCGAGAGCACCTCGGTGTTGCGGCGCAGGTGGTCGAGCAGCTCGGACTCGAACCGGCGCACGTCGGCGATCGGGACGTCGTCCAGCTTGCCCTTGGTGCCGGCCCAGATGGACGCGACCTGGTCCTCGACCGGGTACGGCGTGTACTGCGCCTGCTTGAGCAGCTCCATGAGGCGGGCGCCACGGGTCAGCTGGGCGCGCGAGGCGGCGTCGAGGTCGGACGCGAACATCGCGAACGCCTCGAGCGACCGGAACTGCGCGAGGTCCAGCTTCAGCGTGCCGGAGACCGACTTCATCGCCTTGACCTGCGCGGCACCACCGACGCGGGACACCGAGATGCCGACGTCGACGGCCGGGCGCTGGTCCGCGTTGAACAGGTCGGACTGCAGGAAGATCTGGCCGTCCGTGATGGAGATGACGTTGGTCGGGATGTACGCCGACACGTCGTTGGCCTTGGTCTCGATGACCGGCAGACCCGTCATCGAGCCGCCGCCCAGCTCGTCCGAGAGCTTGGCACAACGCTCGAGCAGACGGGAGTGCAGGTAGAACACGTCACCGGGGTACGCCTCGCGGCCCGGCGGGCGACGCAGCAGCAGCGACACGGCACGGTAGGCCTCGGCCTGCTTCGACAGGTCGTCGAACACGATGAGGACGTGCTTGCCCTGGTACATCCAGTGCTGGCCGATGGCCGAGCCGGTGTAGGGCGCGAGGTACTTGAAGCCGGCCGGGTCGGACGCGGGGGCCGCGACGATGGTCGTGTACTCGAGCGCGCCGGCCTCCTCCAGGGCGCCGCGGATGGCGGCGATGGTGGAGCCCTTCTGACCGATGGCGACGTAGATGCAGCGGACCTGCTTGGACTCGTCGCCCGACTCCCAGTTGGCCTTCTGGTTGATGATCGTGTCGATCGCGATCGCCGTCTTGCCCGTCTGGCGGTCGCCGATGATCAGCTGACGCTGGCCACGGCCGATCGGGATCATCGCGTCGATGGCCTTGAGGCCGGTCTGCAGGGGCTCGTGCACGCTCTTGCGGGCCATGACGCCGGGGGCCTGCAGCTCGAGGGCGCGGCGGCCCTCGGTCGCGAGCTCGCCCAGACCGTCGATGGGCTGGCCCAGCGGGTCGACGACGCGGCCGAGGTAGCCGTCACCGATCGGGACGGAGAGCACCTCGCCCGTGCGGCGGACCTCCTGGCCCTCCTCGATGCCCGTGAACTCGCCCAGCACGACGACGCCGATCTCGCGGACGTCGAGGTTGAGCGCGAGGCCGAGCGTGCCGTCCTCGAACCGCAGCAGCTCGTTCGCCATCGCGCCCGGGAGGCCCTCGACCTGCGCGATGCCGTCGGCCGTCAGGGTCACGCGGCCGACCTCTTCGGAGACCACGCCCGTCGGCTCGTAGGACTTCACGAAGCTGTCCAGCGCGGCCCGGATCTCGTCCGGCCGGATCGTCAGCTCAGCCATTGCTCTTCTCCTGTCGTGACCGCCGGTCGGGCGGTCGTACGTTCGTGCACGTCGTTCAAGGGACCGGCCGGGGGCCGATTCTCAGCTGGCAAGTCGTCGTCGTGCGTCGGCGAGCCTGGCGAGCACGGTCGAGTCGACCACGTCCGCGCCCACCTGGATGCGCAGTCCCCCGAGGATCGCGGGGTCCACCGTCACGTTGAGCTGCAGGTCCTGCCCGTACTCCTGCTGCAGGAGGGCGCCGAGGCGGTCCAGCTGCGCCTGCGAGAGCTCGCTGCCGGACGTCACGGACGCCACGAGGCGCTCGCGCCGCGCCGCGGCGAGCTCGCCCACGAGGCCGAGGGTCGCGACGAAGCGACGACCGCGCGGGGACGCGGCCGCACGCCGTGCCACCGCGAGGGTCGCGTCGGTGACCTTGCCGCGCAGCAGGTTCTCCGCGAGGTCGGCGCGCTTGTCGCCGGGGACCCGCGGGTCGAACAGCGCCTGGCGCACCTCACGCTGGCCGACGAGCGACCGCGTGATGCGGAACAGCTCGTCCTCGACGCGCTCGAGCTCCTTGCCGGCCTGCGCCGACGCGAGCACGGCGTCGAAGCCCAGGCGCTCGACGGCCTCGATGAGGTCCTCGGCGGACGACCAGCGCGACTTCACGAGGTCCGACACCGCGTCGACGACCCGGGCGTCGAGCCGGCCGAGCACGCTCGACACCAGCCCTGCCTTGGCGTCGCCGTCGATGGCGGGATCCGACAGGGTCCGCCGCAGCGAGCCCGAGGAGTCCAAGGCGTCGACGACGGCGAACAGCTGCTCGCCGAGCGTGATCCCCTGCGCACCCGCCGCGGACAGCACCGGCTCGAACCGGTGCTGTGCCGCGCCGAGCGACGCCAGACTCGTGCCGCGCATCAGTTCTCCTTGCCGGCGCTCGTGGTAGCAGATGCCTCGAGCTCCGCGAGGAAGCGGTCGACGACCCGCGACTGGCGGGCGGTGTCCTCGAGGGACTCGCCGACGATCTTCGAGGCGAGCTCGGTGGCGAGCGCACCCACGTCGTTGCGCAGCGAGACCGCCGCCTGCTGACGCTCGGCCTCGATCTGGCGCTGGGCCGTCTCGACCGTGCGCGCAGCCTCGGCTGCCGCCTTCGCCTTGAGCTCGGTGACGATGGCACCACCCTCGGCGCGGGCGGCCTCCTTGATGCGGGCTGCCTCCGTGCGCGCGTCGGCGAGCTGCTGCTCGTACTCGGCGCGCAGCTCGGCTGCCTCGGCCTGGGCGGCCTCGGCGTGCTGCAGCCCACCTTCGATCTTCTCCGCGCGCTCGTCGAGGACGGCCTGGAACTTCGGCAGGGCGTACTTGATGAACACGACGGCGATGATCACCACGATCACCAACGACCAGACGATGTCGTAGGTGTGCGGGAGGAGGGGGTTGACCTCCTCGACTTCCTCAGCAGCCACCACCGCGCTGTGCGCGGCAGCGACGAGCGGCGCGGTGATCACAGGAAGAACGGGGTGGCGATGGCCAGGAGGGCGAGGATCTCGATGAAGGCCAGGCCGACGAACATGGTCGAGCGCAGCTGGCCGGCCATCTCGGGCTGGCGCGCCATGCCCTCGATCGTCTTGCCGAACAGGATGCCGAGACCGATGCCGGGGCCGATGGCCGCGAGACCGTATCCGACGAGAGCGAGTCCGGTGATTTCCACGGGGTGGTTCCTTTCATCTGCGCGCCGCGCGGCGCGTCCGGTCAGGGGCGACGGTCCGGGGATCAGCCCGTCGCGGTGAGGCTGTCGATCAGTGCTCTTCGGAGATCGACATCTGCAGGTAGACGGCGGTCAGGATCGAGAACACGTACGCCTGCAGGGCGGCCACGAAGACCTCGAGCAGGAAGAAGGCGAAGCCGGCGACGAACGTCACGGCGCCGAACGCCTTGACCGCGCCGGACGCCTCGAAGAACAGGAACGAGGTCGCCGCGAAGCACAGGGCCAGCAGCAGGTGTCCGGCCATCATGTTGGCCAGGAGCCGGATGACCAGCGTGGCGGGCCGCAGCAGGAAGACCTGCAGGAACTCGACCGGCGTCAGCAGGATGTAGATGGGCCACGGCACGCCGGGCGGGAACAGGCTGTGCTTGAGGTACCCGCCGACGCCGAACTTCTTGACGCCCTGCCACAGGTACAGGAAGTACACCCACAGGGCGAAGATGATCGGCAGGCCGATCACGGACGTCCCCGCGATGTTCAGGAACGGGATCACACCCGTGATGTTGAAGAAGAAGACGGCGAAGAAGATCGTCGTGATGATCGGGACGTACTTCTTGCCGTCCTTCTCGCCGAGGATCTCGTACGCGATCGAGTTGCGGCAGAAGTCCAGGCCCATCTCGAGGACGCTCTGGAACCGGCCGGGCACGAGCTTGGCGCGGCGGGCCCCGATGATGAAGATCAGCATGAGTGCGATCACCGCGATGAACCGGACCAGGATGATCCGGTTGATCTCGAACGGCGTGCCCTCGAACCAGATGGCCGGCGGGAAGAAGTCGGCGAGCGAGGGCGGATGGAAGCTGCCGCCGCCGTCTTCTTCCGCGGCGAGCGGCAGGATCGTCGCAAGGCTGAACAGGGCGGTCTCCTGTGGTCGTGTGCGCCGAGTGCCGCATCAGTGCGGGCACGAGCACGGCGCCGGGCCGTCTTGGATGGCGAAAGCCTAACCTATGGAAGCCCTTGGTCTTGACCCCCGCAGAGGCCCCCGGGAGGCCTCAGGAGGCGCTACGCCTCGAAGTAGCCGACCCGCCCGCGCTGCACCGCACGAGCGTCCAGGACGGCCGACCCGATGACCCCGGCGATGGACACCAGGAACAGCACCTGCGGGTTGTAGAAGTCGAACTGCTTGAGGATCACCAGCACCACGATGACGACGATCAGCTTGCCCAGCCAGGCTCCCATGATCACCGCCATCATCGTGGTCGGGGCCGAGTGCGCCGTGCGCAGGACCGAGACCACGGTGGTCCCGGAGAAGATCAGCGCGATGCCCACGCCGAGCAGCGCACCCCAGACGCCGGCCATGCCGTCGACCAGGAAGCCGATGCCGACGCCGAGCACGGTGAGCACGCCGAGCAGCACGAGCATGTCCCGCAGCGACTGACGGAAGACGGCCTCATTGCCGGAAGCCGGGGTCGGCGTGTGTGCAGCGGTGGTCATCGGACGGCCTCCAGGGGCGGGGTGTCGGAGCGGCCGCGCAGCGGTCCGAGCGTCAGCAGGGTGGCGACGAGCACGGCGACGCCGAACGTGATGAGGACGACGGTGGTCTCCCACCGGACCAGGGCGGCCACCCCGAAGGCGAACACGGCGGTCCAGACGTACATGATCGCGACCGCGCGGCGGTGCGAGTGGCCCAGCTGCAGCATCCGGTGGTGCAGGTGCATGCGGTCCGGGTGGAACGGGGACTTGCCGGCGCCGACCCGGCGGACGATCGCGAGCCCCATGTCGAGCAGCGGGAGCAGCAGCACCGCGAAGGGCAGCAGCATCGGCAGGAAGGCGGGGAACCGCTGCCGCACGAGCGCCTGCTCGGGGTCGATCTGCCCCGTGACGACGATCGCCGCGGCGCTGAACACGAAGCCCAGCACCATCGCGCCCGAGTCGCCCATGAAGATGCGCGCCGGGTAGACGTTGTGCGGCAGGAAGCCGATGCACGCGCCGACCAGCACGGCGAGCACGAGGGCCGCGAGGTTGGCGTTGGCGTACGCGCCCGGGTTGGCGCCCGCGGTCAGCAGGTACGCGTACAGGAAGAACGCGGTCCCGCCGATGGCCAGAACGCCTGCCGCGAGGCCGTCGAGCCCGTCGACGAAGTTCACCGCGTTCATGGCGATGACGACCGTGAGCACCGTGAAGAACGCCCACATCCGGGTGGACCCGATGGTCTGCACGTCCCCGGTGGGGAGCTGGTAGAGCAGCACGCCCTGCCACGCGAGGAACCCGGCGGCCAGCACCTGGCCCATGAGCTTGGTGAGCCAGTCGAGGTCCCAGATGTCGTCGGCCACCCCCAGCGCGCACACGATCGCGGCGCCGCCGACGATGCCGATGAGCGGACGCGGGTTGGCGTAGACGTTCTCGAGGAACGGCAGCCGGCTGGTCATGAGGATCGCCACGAGGATCCCGCCGAACATCGCCATGCCGCCGAGCCGGGGGGTGGGGATCGCGTGCACGTCCCGGTCACGCACCGCCGTGATGGCGCCCCACCGCAGCGCGCACCAGCGGGCCAGCGGCGTCAGCAGGTACGCCACGGTGGCCGCGATGAGCAGTGCGAGCAGGTAGACCCTCACGCGGGGGGCCCTTCGACCGGGCTGACCTCGTTGAGCTGCTCGAGGCTGAGCGCCCCCGCGCGCACCAGCCGCAGCGTCGGTCCCGTGGCGTCGACGATGCTCGACGCGACCTGGCCCGGGGCGTCGCCGGCGTCCAGGTAGACCGCGACGGACTCACCGAGCTGGTCGAACGCGTCCTGCGCGGTCACGGCGGCCGGCGAGCCGGTCCGGTTCGCGCTGGAGACCGCGAGCGGACCCGTCCGGCGCAGCAGGGCGCGCGCGGTCTCGTGGTCCGGCACCCGCAGCGCGACGGTGCCGTGCGTCTCCCCCAGGTCCCACGCCAGCGACGGCTGCGCGCGGACGATGAGCGTGAGCCCACCGGGCCAGAACGCCTCCGCGAGGGCGCGCGCACCGGCGGGCACGTCGGTGGCCAGGCCGTCGAGCGTGCGCACGTCGCCGATCAGCACGGGCGGCGGCATCTGCCGGCCGCGGCCCTTGGCGTCCAGCAGCGCCTGCACCGCGGGTGGGGTGAACGCGTCCGCGGCGATGCCGTAGACGGTGTCCGTGGGGAGCACCACGAGTCCCCCACGGGACAGGACGTTGACCGCCTCGTCGAGCGCAGGGCCCCAGGTGGTGGGGTCGCTCGCGGGGGTGATCCGCTCGTTCACGGCGCCGAGTCTGTCACGTGTGGCTGGGTGGCTCGCCGGGCGACGAGCATCCGCGGCCGGCCGGTCAAGTCCGGCCGGGACTCGACGTCCACGAACGCGCCCGTGGCCAGGGCGGCGTCGCGTGCGGCCGCGTCCTGGACCTCGGCGTGCTCCATCACGAGCAGCCCGCCGGGCACGAGCAGGCGTGCGGCTGCGCGCAGCACCGCGCGGGGGACGTCCAGGCCGTCGAGCCCGCCGCCGTAGAGAGCCAGGTCGGGGTCGTGGTCGCGCACCTCGGGGTCCACCGGCTCGGCGTCGGGCGGGATGTAGGGCGGGTTGGCGACGAGGACGTCGACCGTGCCGTCGAGCTCGTGCATCAGACCCGGGTCGGCGACGTCGCCGTGCTCGACGCGCAGCTCGGCCTGGACGGCGACCGCGTTGCGCCGGGTCAGGTCGACGGCCTCCAGCGACAGGTCGACCGCGACCACCCGGGCGCCGGGGACCTCGGTGGCGACCGACAGCGCGATGCCGCCGGCGCCGCAGCAGAGGTCGACGACGAGCGGGTCGGTGAGCCGCGCGGCCTCCTCGATCGCCACCTGCGCGACGACCTCGGTCTCCGGGCGTGGGACGAACACGCCGGGCTCGACGAGGAGCGTCAGGTAGCGGAAGCCGGTCGACCCGACGAGGTGCTGCAGCGGTTCGCGGTTGCGTCGGCGCTCCACCAGGCCCGCGAACTGCTCGGCGAACCCGTCGGGCACCGGTGGGGCCAGGACCAGCTCGAGGCGCTCCTGCCCGAGCACGTGCGCGGCCAGCGCGGTGGCGTCGTGGCGCGGCGACTGCACGCCGGCGTCGGCGAGGATCCGCGAGGCGCCTTCGACGAGAGCGCGCAGGTCCGGCGCGGTCATGACTGGCCCGCCGACGCCAGCCGGGCAGCCTCGTCGGCATCGATCGCGGACTGCACGACCGGCGCGAGCTCACCACCGAGGACCGCGTCGAGGTTGTAGGCCTTGTAGCCGGTGCGGTGGTCGGCGATGCGGTTCTCCGGGAAGTTGTACGTCCGGATCCGCTCGGAGCGGTCGACCGTGCGGACCTGGGACCGACGGGCCTCGCTCGCCGCGGCGGCGGCCTCCTCCTGGCGTGCGGCCAGGATCCGGGCGCGCAGCACGCGCATGCCGGCCTCCCGGTTCTGCAGCTGCGACTTCTCGTTCTGCATCGACACGACGATGCCCGTGGGCAGGTGCGTGATGCGGACGGCCGAGTCGGTGGTGTTGACCGACTGCCCGCCCGGGCCGGAGGACCGGTAGACGTCGATGCGCAGGTCGTTGGCGTCGATCGCGACCTCTGCCTCGTCCTCGGCCTCGGGGAACACCAGGACCCCCGCGGCGGAGGTGTGGATGCGGCCCTGCGACTCGGTCACGGGCACCCGCTGGACTCGGTGGACGCCGCCCTCGTACTTCAGGTGCGCCCAGACGCCGTCCTCGGGAGCGACCGTGCCCCGAGCCTTGATGGCCAGCTGCGCGTCCTTGTAGCCGCCCAGGTCGGACTCCGTGGCGCCGAGCAGCTGCGTCGCCCAGCCCATCTTCTCGGCGTACCGCGTGTACATCCGCAGCAGGTCCGCGGCGAACAGCGCCGACTCCTCGCCGCCCTCCCCCGCCTTGACCTCGAGGATCACGTCGCGGGAGTCGTCCGGATCACGCGGGATGAGGACCTCGCGCAGCCGGGCCGCGGCCGCGTCGGCCGCCTGCCGCAGCGACGGCAGCTCGGCGGCGAAGCTCTCGTCGACCTCCGCCAGCTCCGCGGCGGCCTCGGCGTCGTCGGACGCGGCCTTCCACGCGGTGTAGGCCTGCGCCACCCGGCCGAGCTCGGCGTAGCGGCGGCCGAGCTTGCGGGCGTTCGCCGCGTCCGCGTGCACCGCCGGGTCCGCCAGCTGGGCCTCGATCTGCGCGTGCTCGGCGAGCAGCGGCTCGGCGGCGGCGAATGCCTCGCTCATGCGGGTGTCCTTCGGGTGGCTGGTGTGAGTCCGGCAACGACACAGCGCCGGTGCCCGCGCGGACACTGCCATGGAGGGCAGTGGTCCGCGCCGGGCACCGGCGCTGCGAGGGTGCTAGTTGCCGGCCTTCTTGCCGTAGCGCGCCTCGAACCGGGCCACGCGGCCGCCGGTGTCGAGAATCTTCTGCTTGCCCGTGTAGAACGGGTGGCAGGCGCTGCAGACGTCGGCGTGGATCTTGCCGGAGGTCACGGTCGAGCGCGTGACGAAGGTGCTGCCACAGGTGCAGGTGACCTCGGTCAGGACGTACTCGGGGTGGATGTCAGCCTTCACGAAAACTTCTCCTCGGGTGGATGTCTCCGGGTCCGGACGCGCGAGACGGCGCCGGTGAACCGCAGACCAGCGAACCATTGTGCCAGAACAGCGACGGGGCCCGAAATCATCCCGTGCACGACCGTCAGAACGGCTGCGCGTCCAGCCGGGCCGTCTCCGCCTCGACGTCGAAATCGGCCGGCGGCCAGCCCAGGTCCAGGCTCTCGACGGCCGCGAGCACGAGGGCGCCGACAGCCAGCCGGGCGTACCACTTGGAGTCGGCGGGGACGACGTGCCACGGCGCGTGCTCGGTGCTCGTCCGGTCCAGGACGGCCTGGTACGCCTCCTGGTACGCCGGCCACTTGGCGCGCTCGTCGACGTCCTTCGGGTTGAACTTCCAGTACTTGTCCGGGCGCTCGAGCCGCTCGCGCAGGCGGGCCTTCTGCTCCTCCTGGGAGACGTGCAGCATGACCTTGACCACGACCGTGCCGGAGTCGACGACCTCCTGCTCGAAGGCGTTGATCTCGTCGTACCGCGGCTCCCACACCTCTCGCGGCGCGAGCTCGTTGACCCGGACCACCAGGACGTCCTCGTAGTGCGAGCGGTCGAACACCCCGATGCGCCCGCCGGCGGGCAGCGCCTCGCGGATCCGCTGCAGGTAGTGCTGCGACCGCTCCTTCTGGGTCGGCACGCCGAACGAGTGCAGCTGCACGCCCTGCGGGTCGACCATGCCCAGGACGTGCCGGACGATCCCGCCCTTGCCGGCGGTGTCCATGCCCTGCAGCACCAGGAGCACCGCGCGCGAGCCGCCGGTCCGACCGTGCGCGTACAGGCGTTCCTGCACCTCGCTCAGCCGGTTGCCGTCCGCCTCCAGCTTGTTCTCCGCCGACGAGCGCCCGTGCTCCCAGCCAGGGTGCGACGCTGCGTCGACGGCCGAGAGGTCGAAGCCGGGGCCGACCCGCAGGGCCTCCCCCGGTGGCGTGCTCCACGACTTCGTCATCTCGGACCTTCCGGCTGCGCAACGGTGCGGACACCGCACGCTAGCGCGCACACCTGACGGCGGCCTCGCCGAGCACTAGATGCGGCGGGTCTCATGAGCCCACATGGCGAGCTCCACGCGGTTGCGGGCGCCGAGCTTCCTCATGAGGCTCGCCAGGTGGGCCTTCACGGTGCTGGTGCTGATGAACAGCTCCGTGGCGATCTCGTCGTTGGTGCGGCCCTGCGCCACCGGGACGAGAACCTCCTCCTCCCGGGCCGTGAGCGGCTCGAGAGGCTGCCGTGCAGGTCCGGGCTGGGAGTGCGCGAACGCTGCGAGGAGGCGGACGGTCACGCTCGGTGCGATGAGCGCGTCTCCGTCGGCCGCGGCGCGGATGGCCTGGGTCAGCAGCGCGGGTCCGGCGTCCTTGAGCAGGAACCCGCGGGCGCCGGCCTTGAGCGCCTCGTGGACGTACTCGTCGAGATCGAAGGTGGTGATCACCACGATGGGCAGCGGGTCGGTGACGTGGGATCCGGCAAGGTGACGGGTGGCCTCGATGCCGTCCATCAGCGGCATGCGGACGTCGAACAGGCCGACGTCCGGGCGGAGCTGGCGCGCGAGGCGTACTGCCTCGCGGCCGTCCGCGGCCGCGCCGACCACCTCGATGTCGGGCTGGGCGTCGAGCAGCGTCGTCAGGCCGGAGCGGACGATGTGCTGGTCGTCGGCGATCAGGACCCGGATGCTCATCGTGCGGTCCGGGTGCGGGGCAACGTCGCCTGGACCCGCCAGCCACGGTCGGCGGCCGGGCCCGCGTGGAACGTCCCACCGAGCAGCGTGGTGCGTTCCTGCATCCCCACCAGGCCGTAGCCCGCGATGCCGCCGTCGGCCGCGCGGGGCGCACCGTCGTCGTCGACGGTCAGCAGCACGTCCTCGGCGTGACCGACGACGACCACGGTGACTCGCGTCGCGTGGCGGGCGTGCCGGCGGGCGTTCGTGACCGACTCCTGGGCCAGGCGGTAGATCGCGGCCCCGACGGCCGGGCTGAGGTCCTCGAGCTCCCCGGACAGCGTCACCTGGACGCGAGGACGCGCCTCGACACCGCTGGTCAGCCGCTCGAGGTCGGCCACCGAGGGCTGCGGCGCGAACTCCGCACCCTGCGAGGCGCGCAGGACGCCCACCATGGCACGCATCTCGAGGAGCGCCCGGGTGGCGGCGTCCTCGATGGTGACCAGGGCCTCGACGGCACGCTCGGGGTCCGAGACTGCGACGGCACGTCCCGCCTGAGCCTGGATGGCGATGCCGGAGACGTGGTGGGCGACGGTGTCGTGGAGCTCGCGAGCAATCTGCTCGCGCACACGGGTCTTGGCGTCGTCGATGTCGCGGATGCGGGCTCCCGCGTGATAGCGGATGGCCGCGCCGAGCGCCGCGGAGAACAGGAAGAAGGCGTACGCGCCCACCGCATCCGCCAAGCTGGTCGGGTCTGCCACGTTGGTGACGGCCAGCCAGACGAGGATGACGCCGAGCCCGGTCACTGCCTCGCGACCCGCTCCCCACCGGAACAGCGCGTAGGCCAGGATCAGCGCTGCCCCGGTGCTCGTCAGCAGGCCGCCCTCCGAGCCCGTCCCGATCCTGATGAGGTCGACCACGGTCAACGCGCCGAAGGAGACCACGACCGCCCGGAGCGGGTGAGTGCGTCGCCAGAGCAGGGGGCCGACGATGACGAGCGCGGCGACGAGGACCAGCGGGAGCGGCGCCAGGTCGTCACGGAGCACCGCTTCGGCGACGGACCAGACGGTCAGCACGGCGACGAGTGCCCAGTCCCTGGGGATCCGGGCGGGCGGGTTCGCCGGTCGAGGCTCGGCCCACAGCGCGCGCAGCACGTCGGTGACCATCCGGTCAGCGTAGGGATGCGCTGCGAGCGGCGTATCGGCCGAAAGCACAAGAGGGCCACTGAGCAAAAGGCCAGCGCAGGTCAGGCTCTGCGGCTGGTCCGCCCAGCACGCGGGTCCGCGACCGTGGAGGAGCCACCTCACCCAGACATCGGAGCACGTGATGAGCACTCGCCGAGACACCACCACCGCACTGGACGAGTCCCGCCTCCCCGTGCGGGCGAAGCTCGTGGCGGCGTGGACGTGCGTCATGTTCTTGTACGCCTACGTGGACATCCTGGGCTTCTTCGTGCCGGGCAAGATCGACGACATCCTGGTCGGCGTCGTCTTCGAGTTCGACATCACGCAGACGTTGCTGACCACGTTCCTCACGCTCATGGCCGTCCCGATCCTGATGGTGGTGCTGTCCGCCGTGCTGCCGGCCCGCGCGGCCCGGATCACGAACCTCGTCGTGGCGTCGGTCCAGGTCCCCTACGCCATGTTCAACGCCGTGGGCGAGTCCTGGACGTACTACTACGGGCTCGCCGTCGTCCTGGAGGTGGTCCTGCTCGCCGTCATCCTTCGGCTGGCATGGACCTGGCCCCGCCGCGCGGCATCGCCGGTGGCCGCGGTCGGCGGCGTGCACGAGGAACCTCTGGAGAGCCAGCGTCGATAGAGCGACGACGGCCCCGCTCCCCTCTCGGGGAACGGGGCCGTCGGCCGTGCGTCAGCGGTCAGTCGCTGCCCGGGGTCGTCTTCTGGACCTGGAGCAGGAACTCGACGTTCGACTTGGTGTCCTTGAGCTTGCCGATGAGCAGCTCGATGGCCTGCGTCTGGTCGAGCGCACCCATCACCCGGCGGAGCTTGTAGATGATCTTCAGCTCGTCGTGCGGCATGAGGATCTCCTCGCGGCGCGTGCCCGACGCGTTGACGTCGACCGCCGGGAAGATGCGCTTGTCCGCGAGCGAGCGGGAGAGCCGGAGCTCCATGTTCCCGGTGCCCTTGAACTCCTCGAAGATGACCTCGTCCATCTTGGAGCCGGTCTCCACCAGCGCCGAGGCGAGGATCGTCAGTGAGCCGCCGTTCTCGATGTTGCGCGCCGCACCGAAGAACCGCTTGGGCGGGTACAGCGCCGAGGCGTCGACACCACCGGACAGGATGCGCCCGGACGCGGGGGCGGCCAGGTTGTAGGCCCGCGACAGCCGCGTGAGCGAGTCGAGGAGCACGACGACGTCCTGGCCCAGCTCGACCAGCCGCTTGGCGCGCTCGATGGCGAGCTCGGCGACGATCGTGTGGTCGGAGGCGGGGCGGTCGAAGGTCGAGGCGATGACCTCCCCCTTCACCGTCCGCTCCATGTCCGTGACCTCTTCGGGGCGCTCGTCGACGAGCACGACCATGAGGTGGACCTCGGGGTTGTTGGTCGTGATGGCGTTCGCGATCTGCTGCATGATGATCGTCTTGCCCGCCTTGGGGGGCGCGACGATGAGGCCGCGCTGGCCCTTGCCGATGGGCGCGACGATGTCGATGACACGCGGCGACAGCCGGTTCTGCTCGCTCTCCAGGCGCAGGCGCTCCTGCGGGTACAGCGGAGTCAGCTTGTTGAACTCCGGGCGCACGCGGGCGCCGTCGGGCTCCAGGCCGTTGACCGAGTCGAGCCGCACCAGCGCGTTGAACTTGCTGGGGCGGTTGCCCTGCGGCGGCTGCTCGCCCTCGCGCGGCTGGCGGACGGCACCCGTGACGGCGTCGCCGCGGCGCAGGCCGTACCGCTTGACCTGGTTGAGGGACACGTACACGTCGTTGGCGCTGGGCAGGTAGCCCGTGGTGCGGACGAACGCGTAGCTGTCCAGCAGGTCGAGGATGCCCGCGACGGGCAGCAGGATGTCGTCGTCGGTGACCTCGATGTCGTCCAGGCCCGCGAGCTCGCCGACGCCGGGACGACCGCGTGTGCCGCGGCCCTTGCGGTCACGGTCGCGGTCCCGGTAGCGGTCCCGCGAACGGCGACGGCGGCCGCCGCGCTCGTCGAGCCCGTCCTCCTCGGAGTCGCGACGCGGCTGGTTGCCCTGCTGGGTGGCGCCCTGCTGGGTGGCACCCTGCTGGCGGTTGCCCTGCTGGTCGCGCTGCTGGCCCTGCTGACGGTCCGCCTGCTGCGCGGTGTCCCGCTGCTGGCTGCCCTGCTGACGCTCGGCCTGCTGGCCGTTCGACTGCTGGCCGTTCGACTGCGCGCGGTCGCCCTCGTCGCCCTGCGACGCACCCGCACCGCGCCCGGCCCGGCGCGAGCGCCGCTCCCCGGTCACGCCACCGACGGCGTCGGCCGCACGCGCGGCGCGGTCGTCGCGCTGCTCGGCCGGTGCGAGCTTCGCGTCCAGCGCGGCCTCGAGGCCGGCGAGCGCGTCACCGCGCGGTGCGCGGGAGGTGACGTCCTGCGTGCTGTCCTGCGTCGGCGCGAGGGTGTCCGTCCCGCCCAGGTCGAGCTGCGGTGCCTGCATCCGCGGGGCGCGGGCGCGTCGCGCCGGCGGCGCGTCCGCGACGGCGACACTCTGGTCGCGGCGCGGCTCCAGTGCCTGCGGCCGCGAGCCCCCGCGGGCGTCCGAGATCGCCTGGACGAGGTCGCCCTTGCGCATCTTGGACGTGCCCTTGACGCCCAGGTCGGACGCCATCGCCTGCAGCTCGGGCAGGCGGAGTGCCGAGATGCCTGCGCTGCGGGCGGACCCGCCGGAGCTGCTCACGGCGGGATCGATGATGTCTGTCACGAAGGACCCTTCCCCTCGTCGGTGGCCGGGACCCGATGGTTCGGGGATCGGCCGACGCCCGGTCGGGGGTGACCGAGACGGTGCTGGAGCCACACACGCGCTGCGTACGACGACGTCTGCGCACGGTGGGCTGGATCGCTCCCGGCTCGTCTACTCATTCTGAGGCGGCCGGTCACGTACGACGCGGGCCGCCGGAGGGCGAGGTCCGGGGAACGCGTCGATGCTACCACTGTCGGCTCCGCCATCCGGCGGGGTGAACGACGCGGGTGTACTTCACCCGGTCATGTCACCCGTTGGACGGTCGCGCCCGTGCGGTCGACCGGCAGAGGCAGGATCTGCCAGCCGCCCATCGCCCCGCCGAACGCCACGCGGACGGCGTCGTCGGCGTCGGTCTTCCCGTCGCCGTCGTGGCGTGCGAGCACCAGCACCGTCGGGCCCGCGCCGGACACCACCGCGGCGACGCCCTCGGCCCGCAGCACGTCGACGAGCGACAGCGAGCCCGGCATGACGGACCGTCGGTACTCCTGGTGCAGCCGGTCCTGGGTGGCGGTCAGGAGCAGGTCGGGACGCCGGGCGAGCGCCTCGACCAGCACGGCCGCGCGGCCCGCCTGGAACGCGGCGTCGGCGTGCGGGACCGTCGCGGGCAGGACCCCGCGGGCCGCCTTGGTGGACAGGTGGTTCGGGGGGACGATCGCGAGCAGCGCGATGTCGTCGTGGACCTGGAGGTCGATGGCGCGGAACCGGCCGTCGTCACGCCACGCGAGCGTCGCCCCGCCCAGCAGCGCCGGTGCCGCGTTGTCCGGGTGCCCCTCGATGCGCGCGGCCAGGTCGATCGCGACGTCGTCGGACAGCGCCTCCGGCTCGGCGATCAGCCCGCGGGCTGCGACGATCCCCGCCACGACCGCCCCGGCGGACGAGCCGAGCCCGCGGCCGTGCGGGATGCGGTTGTGGCAGACGAGGTGCAGGCCGGTCTGCGACGCCCCGACGTGGTCCAGGGCGGCGCGCAGCGAGCTGACCACGAGGTGCTGCTCGTCGTCGGGTACCTGCCCGGCGCCCTCCCCCGTGACCTCGACCGTGACGCCCGGCGAGGCGAGCGCCCGCACCTCGAGCTCGTCGTAGAGCCCGAGGGCGATGCCGAACGCGTCGAACCCCGGCCCGAGGTTGGCGCTGGTGGCGGGGACGCGGACGCGGACGTGGTCCGCACCCAGGCGCATCGCGGGCCTCAGTCCAGGCCGAGGGCGGTGGCGATGGACACCACGTCGGACGAGATCCGCACGGGCACGACGTCGCTGCCGTCGGGGGTGCGCAGCGCCCACTGCGGGTCCTTGAGCCCGTGCCCGGTGACCGTGATGACGATGCGGGCGCCGGCCGGGACGCGACCCTCGTCGCTGAGCCGCAGCAGCCCCGCCACGCCGGACGCGGACGCGGGCTCGACGAAGATCCCGACCTCGGCGGAGAGCACGCGGTGCGCGGCGAGGATCTGCTCGTCGGTGACCGCCTCGATGAGACCGCCGGACACGTCGCGGGCCTCCTCGGCCTGCTGCCAGGACGCGGGGTTGCCGATCCGGATCGCCGTGGCGATGGTCTCGGGCTGGTCGACCGGGTGGCCCTTGACGATCGGCGCGGCGCCGGCGGCCTGGAAGCCCCACATGATCGGGGTGTGCGTGGCGACCGCAGTGTGAGCTGCACCGGCGTCGAGCCCCGCGTACTCGCGGTAGCCCTTCCAGTACGCCGTGATGTTGCCGGCGTTGCCGACCGGGAGGACGTGGATGTCGGGGGCGTCGCCGAGGGCGTCGACGATCTCGAACGCACCCGTCTTCTGGCCTTCGATGCGGTCGGGGTTGACCGAGTTCACCAGCTCGACCGGGTAGGACTCGGCGAGCTTGCGGGCGGCGACCAGGCAGTCGTCGAAGTTGCCGTCGACCTGCAGCAGCGTCGCGCCGTGCGCGATCGCCTGGCTGAGCTTGCCCATCGCGATCTTGCCGTCCGGCACCAGTACCGCGCAGACCATGCCCGCGCGCGTGGCGTACGCCGCGGCCGAGGCGGACGTGTTGCCCGTCGACGCGCACACCACGGCCTTGGCCCCGCGGCCGGCCGCGGCCGACATGGCGGTCGTCATGCCGCGGTCCTTGAACGACCCGGTCGGGTTCATGCCCTCGACCTTGATGAAGACCTCGGCACCCGTGCGCTGGGAGAGCGTCGGCGACGGGACGAGCGGCGTGCCGCCCTCCCCGAGCGTGATGACGCGCTCCTGGACGTGGGCGGGCAGACGGTCGGCGTACTCGGCGATCACGCCACGCCACTGGTGGGCCATCAGGCTCCCTCGACTCGCAGGACGGACACGACACGACGCACGACGTCGAGACCCTGGATGGCCTCGACGGTGCTGCGCAACGCATGCTCGGGGGCGGCGTGCGTGGTGATCACCAGGCGCGCGTAGTCGGCGTCGGGCGTCTCGGACACCGGGGTCTGGCGCACGGCCTCGATCGACACGTCGTGCGACGCCAGGACCGTCGAGACCTGGGCCAGCACCCCGGGCCGGTCCGCGACCTCGAGCCGCACCTGGTAGCGGGTGCGCGCCGCGGCGGCCGGCAGCACGGGCAGCTCGGCGTAGCGGGACTCGACGGGCCCCTTGCCGCCCAGCACGCGGTGACGCGCCACCGACACGACGTCACCGAGCACCGCCGACGCCGTGGGCTCGCCGCCGGCGCCGCGGCCGTAGAACATGAGCTCGCCCGCGGCCTCCGCCTCGACGAACACCGCGTTGTAGGCGCCGCGGACGTTCGCGAGCGGGTGGCTCACGGGCACCAGCGCGGGGTGCACCCGGACCTGCACGCCCTCCACGCCGTCGGCCGTGCCGCGCTCGGCGATCGCCAGGAGCTTGAGCACGTAGCCCGTGCGCTGGGCCCACAGGACGTCGTCGGCGGTCAGCGACGTGATGCCCTCGCGGGAGACGTCCTCGATGGACACCCGGGTGTGGAACGCGAGCGACGCGAGGATCGCGGCCTTCGCGGCGGCGTCGTAGCCCTCGACGTCGGCCGTCGGGTCCGCCTCCGCGTAGCCGAGCGCCTGGGCCTCCTTGACGGCCTGGTCCAGGTCGAGGCCCTCGGACGCCATCTTGTCCAGGACGTAGTTGGTGGTGCCGTTGACGATGCCCAGCACCCGCGTCACGCGGTCCCCCGCGAGCGACTCGCGCACCGGGCGGACGATCGGGATGGCGCCGGCGACGGCCGCCTCGAAGTACACGTCGACGCCGGCCTCGTCGGCCGCGGCGTACAGCGTCGGGCCGTCCTGCGCGAGGAGGGCCTTGTTGGCGGTCACGACGGACGCGCCGCCGGCGATCGCCCGCAGCAGCAGGCTCCGGGCGGGCTCGATGCCGCCCATGACCTCGACGACGACGTCGGCGCGCTCGACCAGCGACTCCGCGTCGGTGGTGAGCAGCGCGCGGTCGACCACCGCGTCCCGCTCGGACTCCACGTCGCGGACCGCGACGCCGACGAGCTCCAGCGGCGCGCCCACGCGCGAGGCCAGGTCCGCCGCCTGCGTCGTGAGCAGCCGCACCACCTCGGTACCGACGACGCCGCAGCCGAGGACGGCGACGCGCAGGGGCGGGTGGGCGGGCACGGGCGAGGGCACGGGACGGCCTCCAGTCGGATCGGGCGGGAGCGCCCCCAGGATAGGGGTGCGTCCCGCCTGTCGGGACGCGCGGTCCGAGCGGTGGTCCGGTCAGCCGAGGTCGAGCGCCAGGAGGTCGTCCTCGGTCTCGCGGCGGACCAGCACGCGGGACCCGCCGTCGGTCACCGCGACCACCGGTGGGCGCGGCACGTGGTTGTAGTTGGACGCCATCGACCGCCCGTACGCCCCCGTCGCCGCGACGGCCAGCAGGTCGCCGGCCCGGACGTCGGCGGGCAGCTGCACCTCGTGCACGACGATGTCGCCGCTCTCGCAGTGCTTGCCGACGACGCGCGCCAGCACCGTCCCGGCGGTCGCCAGCCGGCCGACGATCTCGGCGTGGTAGTGCGCGCCGTACAGGGCGGGGCGGATGTTGTCGCTCATGCCGCCGTCGATCGACACGTAGGTGCGGACGCTCCCGTCGTCGATCCGCACGGGCTTGACCGTGCCGACCGTGTAGAGCGTCAGGCCGGCCGGGCCGACGATCGCGCGACCGGGCTCGATGGAGAACCGCGGCAGCGGGGTGCCGAGGTCGATGGCGGTCGCCTGCACGGAGGCGGCGACGTCCTTGGCGATCCGGTCCGGGTCGAGGGCGACCTCCCCCGGCAGGTACGCGATGCCGTAGCCGCCGCCGAGGTCGACCTCGCCGACCAGCACGCCGGTGCGCTCCGCGAGCTGCGCGCGCAGGGTCAGCACCGCGCGGGCCGCGACCTCGAACCCGGACGGGTCCAGGATCTGCGAGCCGATGTGGGAGTGGATGCCGAGCAGCCGCAGCTCGGGCCGCGCGAGCACGGCGAGCAGCCCGAGCATCGCGGGCGAGTCGCCGTCGGGCGACGCGATCGAGAGGCCGAACTTCTGGTCCTCGTGGGCCGTGGAGATGTACTCGTGGCCGCCCGCGTGCACGCCCGTGGTGACGCGGACCATCACGGGTGCCGGCTCGCCCCCGCGGGCCGCGACCGCGTCGGCCACCCGGTCGATCTCCACGAGCGAGTCGACGATGATCCGGCCGACGCCCGCGTCGAGCGCCCGCGCGATCTCCGCGTCCGACTTGTTGTTGCCGTGCAGACCGATGTCGGCGCCCGGGATCCCGGCGCGCAGCGCGACCGCGAGCTCGCCGCCCGTGGCCGTGTCGACGCGCAGGCCCTCCTCGTGCACCCACTGCGCGACCGCGACCGACAGGAACGCCTTGCCCGCGTAGTACACGTCGACGCCCGCGCCGATCTCCGCGAACGCCGTCTCGAACGCGCGTCGGTAGCCACGCGCGCGGGTGCGCAGGTCGGCCTCGTCGAGGACGTAGGCGGGCGTGCCGTGCTCGACGGCCAGCTCGCGCACGTCGACGCCCGCGACCGCCACGGCACCGTCGGCCGTCCGGGCGACCCCCGTGGACCAGGGCTCGCCGGGGACCGTCGTGGTCACATCCGCTCCGGGGCGCTGACGCCCAGCAGCCCCAGACCGTTGGCCAGGACCTGGCGGGTGGCGTCGTTCAGCCACAGGCGGGTGCGGTGCACGTCGCCGACCACCTCGTCGCCGAACGGGAGCACCCGGCGCTGGTCGTACCACTTGTGGTAGCTGCCGGCGAGCTCCTCGAGGTACCGCGCGACCCGGTGCGGCTCGCGCAGCTCGGCCGCCTGCGCGACCACGCGCGGGAACTCCGCGATGCGCCCGAGCAGCACGGACTCGCTCTCGTGGTCCAGCAGGGACGCGTCGAACCCGTCCTCGCGACGGACCCCCGCCTCAGCCGCGTTCCGACCCACGCTCGCCGTCCGGGCGTGCGCGTACTGCACGTAGAAGACGGGGTTCTCGTTCTTGGCGCTCGACAGCAGGTCGAGGTCCAGGTCGATCATCGAGTCCGCCGACGAGCGCGCCAGCGCGTACCGGGCGGCATCGACGCCGACGGCGTCCACGAGGTCGTCGATGGTCACCACCGTGCCCGCGCGCTTGCTCATCCGGACCGGGGAGCCGTCCTTGACCAGGTTCACCAGCTGCCCGATGAGGATCTCCAGGTTGACGCCCGGGGTGTCCCCGAACGCGGCGCAGATCGCCATCATGCGGCCGATGTACCCGTGGTGGTCGGCACCCAGCATGATCACGACGCGGTCGAACCCGCGCTCCCGCTTGTCCAGGTAGTACGCGATGTCGCCCGCGATGTAGGCGGCCTCGCCGTTGGACCGGATGATCACGCGGTCGCGGTCGTCGCCGAAGGTCGTGGTGCGCAGCCAGGTCGCGCCGTCGGCCTCGAAGACGTGACCGAGCTCCCGCAGGCGCGCGACCGCGTGGTCGACGGCACCGGACTTGTGCAGCGAGTCCTCGTGGAAGTAGACGTCGAACTCGACGCCGAAGTCCTCCAGGGACTTGCGGATCTCCGCGAACATCAGGTCCACGCCCCGCGCGCGGAACGCCTCGTTGGCCTCGTCGAACGGCAGGGTCCGTGGGTCGGTCTCGCCGGCGGCGAGGGCGTCGGCCACCACCTGCTCCGCGATCTCGGAGATGTAGTTGCCGCCGTAGCCGTCCTCGGGCGCCGGCTCCCCGAGCGCCCGCGCCAGCAGCGAGCGGGAGAACCGGTCGATCTGCGCGCCGTGGTCGTTGAAGTAGTACTCGCGGCTCACCGCCGCGCCGGACGCCTGGAGCACCCGCGCCAGGCTGTCGCCGACCGCGGCCCAGCGCACGCCGCCGATGTGCAGCGGGCCCGTCGGGTTGGCGGACACGAACTCGAGGTTGAGCGCGACGCCGGCCAGCGTCTCGTTGTTCCCGTACTCGCCGCCCTGCTCGACGACGGAGCGCGCCAGCTCACCGGCGGCGGCCGCGTCGAGCCGGATGTTCAGGAAGCCGGGACCGGCGACCTCGACCGTGGCGACGCCCTCGGTCTGCTCCAGCCGGCGGGCGAGCTCCTCCGCGAAGGCGCGCGGGTTGGTGCCGGCCTTCTTCGCCAGCTGCATCGCCACGTTGGTTGCCCAGTCGCCGTGGTCGCGCTGCCGGGGTCGCTCGAGGTGCACGGTCGCGGGGATCGCGGCGGGGTCGAGAGCGAACGTGCCGTCGTCGACGGCGTGCACGAGGGCGGCCCGGAGGGCCTCGGAGAGCTGGGCGGGAGTCACCGGAGAAGGGTACCGAGCCGGTGGGAGCGCTTATGCAGCGGGCTCCGGCCCCAGCATCGTCGGCCGGCACGCGAACCAGCCCGCCACGAGCAGCAGCGCCACCAGCCCGAGCAGCACCAGCAGCGGCTCGTGCCACGAGCCCGTCGCGACGTGCAGGACCCCGATGCCGACCGGCCCGACGACCGCGAGCGCGTACCCGAGGCCCTGCACCATCCCGGACAGCGCGACGGCGATCGCGGGCGTGCGCGACCGCAGGCCGATGAGCGCGAGCATGATCGGGAACGTCCCCGGCCCGATGCCGAGCAGCACCATCCAGACGACGGTCCCGTGCGCGGGCGCGAGCATGAGCCCGAGGAGCCCGGCGACCCAGCACGCGACGAAGCCGACCACCAGCGGGTACGGGTTGCGCATCCGTGCGGTGAGGACCGGGGAGAGGATCGACGCCGGCAGGCCGAGGATCGCGAAGACCGCCAGCCACCGGCCGCCCACGTCGGCTCCCAGGCCCGCGTCGGCGAGGATCTCCGGCAGCCACGCGAACAGCACGTACGTGCACGTGGTGTTGGCGAAGAACACGATCACCAGGGCCCAGGCCAGCCGCGAGCGCCACACGATCCGGCTCTCCTGCGCACCGGCGCGCACCAGGGCCACCGGCCGGTCGCTGCGAGGCACTCGTCGCAAGAGCGTGCGGAGGTGCGACCGAGCCGACACGGACTGCACGATCACGACCACCCACGGCACGACCGCCGCGAACCCGAGGATCGCCCACATCCCGACCGACCAGCGCCAGCCGACGGCCTGCGCCACGGGCAGCGCGACGAGCGGCGGCACCGCGGCGCTCACGGACATCGCCACCGAGTACGACGCGGTGACGGTGCCGATGCGGTCGGGGAAGTACCGCTTCACCAGGGGTGGGAGCAGCACGTTGCCCATCCCGAGGCCGCCGAGCGCGATCACCGACCACCCGATGAACGCCGGCGCGCTGCCGGCCAGCGCCCGCAGGAGCTCTCCGGACATCGACAGCAGGAGCGCCAGGATCAGCGTCGGCTCGAGCCCGAGGCGACGGGCGACCGGGGTGGCCAGCGAGCCGAACAGCGCGAACGACGCGACGGGGACGGTGCCGAGCAGGCCGACCTGGGTGTCGGTCAGTGCGAAGTCCTGCCGGACCACCTCGATGATCGGCGAGACGGCCGCCACCGCGATGCGCAGGTTGAGGCCGACGAGCACGATGCCGGCCAGCACGACGATGCGGCCACGCCAGGGTGCTGGCGGCGGCATGAGGGACGGCACGACGAGAAACTCCTGGTCCGGGCGGGTGCGGCGGCCGGAATCATCCGCCCCGGGGTCTGGCGTGTGCCCGACCGCCGGTGTTGACTGCACGTTCGACACGTCGATCCCTCGAAACGGAGCCTAACCGGATGGTGCGACGCACCGGACTGATCGACACCGCGGTCGAGGAGCTCCGGGGACGGATCGAGACCGGGCAGTGGCCCGTGGGGACGCGGATCCCGCCGGAGCCTGCGCTCGTCGACCTCCTCGGCGTCGGCCGCAACACGGTGCGCGAGGCCGTGCAGTCTCTGGTCCACGCGGGGCTGCTCGAACGGCGGCAGGGGTCCGGCACCTATGTGCTGTCCCGCTCGGAGCTCGCCGTCACCATGGGCCGGCAGATCGCCGACGCCCGCCAGCGCGACGTCGTCGAGGTCCGCCGCGCGCTCGAGGTCGAGGCCGCCCGGCTGGCCGCCCGGCGGCGCAGCGCCACGGACGCCGCCGCCCTGCTCCAGCGTCGCGACGAACGGGCCGCCGCCTACCGCGCGGGCGACCTGGACGCGATGGTCAGCACCGACCTCGACCTGCACCGTGCGATCGTCCGCGCCACCGCGAACCCCCTGCTGGTCACCCTCTACGAGAACCTGCTGGACGCGATCGGGGAGAACATCCGCTTCAACTTCGTCACCGACGCGCACGGCCACGACGCGCACGACATCCTCGTCGAGGCCATCGTCGCGGGCGACGACGGCAAGGCCGCCGACGAGACGACCCGGTACCTGTCCGCACTCCTGGGTGAGTGAGATCGGCTGGTAGTGTCGTGCACCGCATCGACCCCCGGGTCGGTGAGCGGCCCGCGTAGCTCAGTGGATAGAGCGTCTGCCTCCGGAGCAGAAGGTCGAAGGTTCGAGTCCTTTCGCGGGCACATCTGAACGGCAGGAACGTTCTGGCGTCTTGCCAGCGTGTCGCGGGCTCCGAGAATCCTCTGAGAACACGGCGACAGACTCCTCGACATGGCAACGACCACCGAGCACGTCGCACGACCGTCGGTCGCCGCGCCGGCGGCACGGCGACCGGGCCGCGGCCCGTCGGGCGTGCTGGCTGCGCTGTGGGCGGGCTCGCTCGCTGTGCTGGCGTTCTGGTGGCTGGGGACGTCGCCGCTGGTCGGTGCGACACCCGGTGGTGCGGTGATGAGCCTCGGTGAGCTGGCGGGGCTGCTCGGGTCGTTCCTGGTCTGCGCGCAGCTCCTGCTCATCGCACGGGTGCCGTGGTTCGAACGCTCGGTCGGGCTCGACCGCCTCGTGTCGTGGCACCGGTCGCTCGGGACGAGCGTCGTCCTGCTGATCGTGACCCACGTCGTGCTGATGGTCGTCGGAGGTGCGTGGCTGGACCGGACGACGCTGTGGGCCGAGGTGCCGAGCGTCCTGGCGACGCAGCCGTACCTGTGGCCCGCCGTGGTCGGTACGGCGCTCTTCCTCGCCGTCGGGGTGTCGAGCGCCCGCCTGGCCCGGCAGCGCCTGTCGTACGAGGTCTGGTTCGCGATGCACCTGACCAGCTACGTGGCGATCTTCCTCACGTTCTTCCACCAGGTCGCGGGCGGGACGCACATCGTCCCGAACCCCCTCGCCCGGCTCGCCTGGATCGCCCTGTACGCGGGGACGGCGCTGTCGGTCCTCACCTGGCGCGTGGCCCTGCCGCTCCTGGGCCACCGGCGGTACGGCCTTCGGGTGGCGGCGGTCGTGCCGGAGGGTCGCGGTCTGGCCAGCGTGTGGCTCACGGGGTCGGGTCTGCAGCGGCTCGACGCGCACGGTGGCCAGTACTTCCTCGTGCGCTTCCTCACCCGGGGGCACCTCGGGACGGCACATCCCTACTCGCTGTCGATGGTCCCGACGGGCGACAGCCTGCGCTTCACCGTCGGCGCGCTCGGCGACCACTCCTCGGCCGTCGCACAGATCCGCGTCGGGACGCGCGTGCTGGTCGAGGGACCGTTCGGCCGCTTCACGGCGGAGCGCGCGACCGCCCGCAAGGTGCTCCTCGTCGCGGGTGGCGCCGGGATCGGGCCCATCCGCGCGCTGGCCGAGGACCTGCTGCGACGCGAGCACGAGATCGTCGTCATCCACCGTGCGCACACGGCCGACGGGCTGGCTCTCGCTGCGGAGTTCACACCGTCGCCGTGGCTGCACTACCTCCCGCTGCCCGGCCGGCGTGCACAGCTCCGGCACGACCCGCTCGCGCCCGCGTACCTGGCCCGGGCCGTCCCGGACATCGCCGAGCGGGACGTGTTCGTCTGCGGACCCGACGCGATGATGACGACCGTCGCTCGCTCGGCGCGCGCCCTCGGGGTGCCGGCCGCCGCGATCCACCGAGAGGAGCTGGGCTGATGGCCTCCCGACCCTGGCGAGGGACGCTGATCTTCCTGGGCGCAGCGGCCGCGATGGCTGCGGCGGGCGTCAGCCGGTTCGCCGGCGTCGTGCCGCAACCCGCCGATCAACCGGCCGCATCGGGCGTGGAGAGCTCGAGGTCTCCGGCGACGCCCGGAGCGTCCACGGGCACCGGGTCGGCGGGGACGGGCACGGCCGGCGGTGCGACCTCTGACACCGTCACGATCGTGGGTTCCGTCGTGCAGAACCGCTACGGCGCGGTCCAGGTCGCGGTGACCTTCACCGGCAGCACGATCACCGACGTGCAGACGCTGCAGGCACCGGACCGTGAACGCGAGAGCGCGCAGATCTCGGAGCGCTCCGTCCCCGTGCTGGCCGAGGAGGTGCTCGCGGCACAGTCCGCGCACATCGACACCGTCTCGGGCGCCACGTACACGTCTCAGGGGTACCGCGAGTCCGTCCAGTCGGCGATCGACCAGCGGGGCTGACGGGTGCGCCGGCTGGAGACCGTCATGGGCATACCCGTGTCGGTGGACGTGCGCGACGGCGACCCGGCCACGACGCCCGGGCTCGTCGCCAGCGCGTTCGCCTCGCTGCACGCGGCGGACCGGCGGTTCAGCCGGCACGACCCCGACAGCGAGGTCAGCCGCTTCGGGCGGGGCGAGCTGTCCCCGGCGGAGCTGTCCGACGACCTGCGGGAGGTCATGGGCCTGGCGGGACGGGCATGGCGGGACTCGGGCGGCGCCTTCTCGGTCCGTCGCCCCGACGGGTCCGTGGACACCGACGGTGTGGTCAAGGGGTGGGCCGTCCAACGGGCAGCAGACCTGCTGGTGGCGCGCGGGCTGGCACGCTTCTGCTGGAACGCCGGAGGGGACGTGGTGACGCGCGGCGAGCCGGAGCCCGGCCGCGGATGGCACGTGGCCGTGCGAGACCCTCTGGTCGGCGAGGCGTTCCTGGCTGTCCTGGAGCTGCGCGACGGTGCCGTCGCGACCTCCGGCACCTACGAGCGCGGCAACCACGTGTGGGACGGCCGCACCGGCGCCCTCGCCACGTCGCTGCTGTCGGCGACGGTCGTCGCCCCCGACCTCACCACCGCCGACGTGCTGGCCACGAGCGTGCTGGCGCTCGGGCCGGACGGCGTGACATGGGCGGCCGGCGTGGGGGCCAGCGCGGTGATCGCCGTGACTGTCGACGGGAGGGTCCTCACCGACCGGTCGGGCGCGGGGCTGCTGGCAGCTCGAGGGTGATCACCGCTCCTGTGGCCGCGCCCGGGCGCGACGACGCCCGCACGGAGCCCCCGTGCTGGGACGCGACCTCGGCGACGAGCGCGAGGCCGATCCCGTAGTGCCGTCGCCCCGGGTCGCCGTCCGTCTCGTTGCGGCGCGACGCGAACCGCCGGAACAGGTCCTCCTCGTCGGCAGCCAGTCCCGGACCGTCGTCGCGCACCGACACCGAGATGCGGTCGCCGGCGGTCGTCACCGAGACCTCCACGCTGACTGCCGCGTGGTCCAGGGCGTTGTCGACGAGCGCCGTCACGGCTCGTCGGACCGAGGCGGTCGAGGCGAGAGCCACGGCCCGGGGCTCGCCCGACCGGGTCAGCGTGACGCCGCGGTGCTCCCCCGAGGCGCGCGCCGCCTCGACGACCTCGTCAGCCACGCCGGCGACGTCGACCGGGACCGGGTCGACCGATCGGGCGTCCGCCGCCAGCAGCATGTCGTCGAGGACGGCCGTGAGCGCGGCGGTGTCGGCCAGGAGCCCGACGACATCGTGCTGCACGCGGTCCGGCGGTGCCGTCCCCCAGTCGGCCGTCATGTGCCGGTCCAGCAGCTGGGCCCGCGTGGACAGGAGCGTCAGCGGCGTCCGCAGCTCGTGGCTGGCGTCGGCGACGAACCGCCGTTGCAGGCTCAGCGCGCCCACCATCGGCCGGACCGCGCGGCGGGCGAGCCACGCACCGCCGAGCCCGGCGAGCGCGACCCCCACCCCGCCCGCGACGAGCAGCGCCGTGAGGAGCCGCTCGCGCTCCTCGTGGCCGGCGCGCGGGTCGAGCGCCGCCTGCACGACCCGGTCCCGGGAACGCCCGGTCACGACCGTGACCTCACCAGCGCTGGTGGAGACGGTCGTGCGCAGGTCGGTCGTGCTCTGCGCCGCGTCGCGCAGGGCGTCGACGTCGGGGAGGCCGGTCGGCATGTCCGCCGAGGTCTCCAGGGCGCCGTGACGGACGACCGCGACCCACATCCCCGGCGGGGCGTCGTGGGCGTCGTCGACCGAGTGGACGGCCGCGCTGATCTGGGACAGGCCCGCGGCGTGCTGCGACCGGCTCACGACGACGAGGACCGTCGCCGACACCGCACCGAGCACGACGAGGACGAGCGCGGCGATCTGGAGCCCCAGCCGCCATGACGTGCGCCGGACGAGGAGCCGTTCGTGAGCCGTGAGGTTCGTCATGCGTCACCCAGGCGGTACCCGGACCCCCGGACCGTCGACACGCACCTGCGGCCGAGCTTGCGACGCAGGTAGTAGACGTAGGTGTCGACGATCCCTTCGTCCTCGGCGTCGGGGAACACCCGGTCCAGGAGGTCGGGCCGGCTGAACACGTGCCGGGGGCGGCGCGCCAGCACCTCGAGCAGGGCACTCTCGCGTTCCGTCAGGCTGACGGACCCGTTGCCGGCGAGGGCCACCGCCCGGGCACCGACGTCGAGCGAGCCCCCCGGCACCGCGATCGTCGTCGCCTCGTCGCGGTGCCGTCGACGCAGGGCGCGCAGCCGGGCGGCCAGCTCGTCGAGGTCGAACGGCTTGCTCATGTAGTCCTCGGCGCCCGCATCCAGACCTGCCACGCGATCGGCGGGGTTGCCGAGCGCGGACAGGACCAGTGCGGGCGTCAGGACGCCCCGCGAGCGCAGGCGGGCCAGCAGGTCGAGACCCTCGATCGCAGGCAGGCCGCGATCGAGCACGAGGACGTCGTAGCTGCGGGTGAGCCCGAGGTGCAGACCCCGCTGGCCGTCCGGTGCGAGGTCCACGTCGTACCCCTCGCCCGTGAGGATCTGCTCGAGCATCGCGGCCAGCTGCCGGTCGTCCTCGACCAGCAGCAGCGGCACCCCTGTCCCCATGCCGGGCCCCCTACAGACCGGACACGCCGAGAAGGCGGCCGACGGCGTAGGTGACGATCATCGCCACGGCGCCCCCGACGACCAGGCGCACGACCGCCGGCAGCCGACGCGCACCGCCGAGACGTGCGCTGATACCGCCGGTGACGGCCAGTGCGACAAGGACCGCGGCGAACGTCACCGCGACCCGGACGGACGCCGGCGCGAGCGAGACCGCCAGCAACGGCAGGACCGCTCCGGCGGTGAAGGAGATGCCCGACGAGATCGCCGCGTGCACGGGGTTCGTCAGCGCACGCGGGTCGAGCCCGAGCTCGACGTCGAGATGAGCGGCCAGCGGATCGCGGGCGGTCAGCTCCGCAGCCACGAGGCGTGCGGTACCGCGCGAGAGACCTTTGGACTCGTACATCCCGACGAGCTCGTCCAGCTCGCCGTCGGGATCGTCCTCGACGTCCCGACGTTCCTGCTCGATCAGGGCCCGTTCCGCGTCGCGCTGGCTGCTCACCGACACGTACTCACCGAGCGCCATCGACACCGCACCCGCCACCAGCCCGGCGATGCCTGCCACGAGGATCGGCCCGATCTGCGTCGTCGCCCCGGCGACCCCGACGACCAGGCCCGCGGTCGAGATGATCCCGTCGTTCGCGCCGAGCACGCCGGCGCGGAGCCAGTTCAGCCGCGCGGCGTCCCGACCCCGGCCGGTGTCGACCGGTCGGGCCGTCGGTCTCCCGAGGTCGGCCATGAGCTCGACGCTAGGCCGCACGGCGCCGCGGCGCCACGAAGGTGTGGCTGGCCTCTCCGCAGCGGGCCCGACGCCCGGCGCTTCCTGGGTGGCGGACGTCAGGCGGTCGCGGCGGCTAGCCGGCCGGCGAGTCGGCGCCGTCGCGTCCGCAGACACCCTCCAGCACCGCGGTCGCGTGCCCGGTCTTCGCCAGGTGCTACCTCGGCAGCACGGTCAGGACTCGGACGACGTGCTCGCGGAACTCGGCCATGAACGCGGTCAGGAACTGCTTGGTGGACTCCACGAGCACCTCGCCGTCCTCCGAGAACAGGTCTGGTCTCCACGTCAGGTACGCCTCGGGTGCGGTCATCTGCCGGGCGTTGACGAAGCTCAGCACTGCGCGCAGGCTCTGCTGCGCCATCGCGGTGCCGATCGCGCCGATCGAGATCCCGATGACGCCGGCCGGGATGTGGTCGAAGGAGTTCTGACCCCACGGCCGTGACGCCCAGTCGATGGCGTTCTTGAGGGCGCCGGGGATCGACCGGTTGAACTCCGGCGTGACGAGCAGGAGCGCCTGGACGCCGCCGATCGCGTCCTTGAGCGCCTGGGCCTCAGGCGGGAAGTTCTCGTCGTAGTCCTGGCTGTACAGCGGCAGGTCCCGGATCGGGATCTCGCTGAACTCCAGGTCGTCCGGCGCCAGCCGGATCAATGCCGTCGCGAGGGTGCGGTTGATCGACGTCGAGGACAGGCTGCCCACGAAGTACCCGACCTTGTACGTAGCCACGAGTCACCAGCCTTGGTGGTGGCGCGTCGCGCACGGTCGCCCTGACAGCGCGAACGCGGTCCGGCGACCGGGCGCCGGCGTCGCCGATCATGTGCGTGGACGCCCTGCGCCTGTGCGGGTCTGGCCAGCGGAGGTGTGACCAGCGGAGAGCGGAGGTCGAGGGCCCGACTGCCTGAACGTGGACGGTCGGCGCCCCGACGATGCGTTGCGGACGGTGTCGAGCCTACGTGCGAGCGTGCCCCTCGGCCATGGCAGGTGCCGACGTTCTCGGCGGTCACGATCGCCGCGCTCGAGCCTCTCGACCCGGGCACGTGCTGCAGTGCCCGCGGACGTCCGCGCCTCGCGGACGCTCGTCGAGACCGCGGCCCCGGCGCCGTGCCCGTCACGACGCTCTGCCGACCCCGCTACTGCCGGGCCATGGCGATGCGCAGGCGTTCCTCGGGGTCGATGACGTGGTCGTGGTCGTCGGTGCCGACATCCAGCTGGACCCAGTGGATCTTCCCCGTGAAGCGGCTGGTCCGGGAGTCGTAGCCCGAGCTCACGGAGGTGCCGGACTCGTAGCCGACGTCGGTGGTCTCGTCGGCGGAGAAGATCATCGGCTGCGTCGCCGCGACGCGGCCCGTGCCCACCTGCGTGCCGTCGTGGAAGAGGGCCACGTCGCCGCCCTTGGCCAGGCCGCCGCCGTCGTACGCGAACTCCATGCGCAGCTGGTGCTTGCCGGACGGCACCGGCTCGTCCGCGGTGACGGTGAACTCCTGGATCCCGAGGAGGTTGTACGTGTACGTCAGGCGACCCCGGTCGACCCACACGCTCCAGCCGCCGAACCGCCCGCCCTGCGCGATGAGCACCCCGTGCACGTCCGGCCCGGGGACGTCGACCTCGGCCGTGATCGAGTACGAGCGGTTCTTCATGCTCACGACGCTGTTCTCCGACAGTCGGCCCATGCCGGCGAAGAAGAGCTGGGACGTGCCGCGCAGGAGCGTCGGCCGCCCGGCCATCGACGGTTCGAGCCGCTCGGACGTGCGGTCGTCGATGGGCAGCACGTTGTACTTCGTGGCCTCGATCAGCCAGAGGCGCTGCAGCTTGGCGAGCAGGTCCGGGCGCTCGGCGGCCAGGTCGTGGGCCTGGCTGAAGTCGACGGAGCCGTCGTAGAGCTCCCACACGTCGTCGTCGAACGCCGGCACCGTGCCGCCGACCATGATCCAGGGCGTGCGGTGCTTGGTGACCGCGCTCCACCCGCGGTGGTAGATCCCGCGGTTGCCGAACATCTCGAAGTACTGCAGGTCGTGGCGTTCCGGGCTGTCCGGCTGGTCGAACGTGTACAGCATGCTCGTGCCCTCCATGGGCGACTGCTGCACACCGTTGACCATCGCCGGCTCGGGCAGCCCGGCGGCCTCCAGGACGGTGGGGGCCACGTCGATGACGTGCGTGAACTGGGAGCGCAGCCCGCCCTTCTCGGCGATCCCGCCGGGCCAGTGCACGATCGTCCCGTTGCGGGTGCCGCCCCAGTGCGACGCGATCTGCTTGGTCCACTGCAGGGGCGAGTTCATCGCCCAGGACCAGCCGACCGCGTAGTGGTTGTACGAGGACGGCGAGCCGAGCTCGTCGAGCTTGCCGGCCAGGAACTCGGGCGTCTCGAGGGCGGCCATGCCGTTGAAGTTCGCCATCTCGTTGAACGCGCCGTTGAGGGTGCCCTCGGCCGACGCACCGTTGTCGCCGATGATGTAGTAGACGAGCGTGTCGTCGAGGATCCCGAGGTCGTCCAGGGTGTCGACGATCCGGCCGACGTGGTGGTCGACGTGCTCGAGGAACCCGGCGTAGACCTCCATCTGGCGGGCCAGCACGGGCTTGAGCTCGTCGGGCATGTCCTCCCAGGACGGGATCTCGTCGTGACGGGGGGTCAGCTCGGCGTCCTGCGGGATCACCCCGAGCTCCATCTGCCGGGCGAACGTCCGCTCGCGCTGCACGTCCCACCCGTCGTCGAACACCCCGGCGTACTTGTCCGCCCACTCCTTGGGGACGTGGTGCGGGGCGTGCGTCGCGCCCGGCGCGAAGTAGACGAAGAACGGCTTGTCCGGCATGAGGGCCTTCTGCTGCCGGATCCAGCCCACCGCCCGGTCCGCCAGGTCCTCCGTGAGGTGGTAGCCCTCCTCGGCCGTCGCGGGCGGCTCGACCGGCGTCGTCCCCTCGTACAGCGCCGGGTCCCACTGGTTGTTCTCGCCACCGATGAACCCGTAGAACGTCTCGAAACCTCCCCCGCCGGACGGCCAGGCGTCGAACGGGCCCATCGGCGACGACTGCCAGACGGGCACCTCGTGGCACTTGCCGAACTGCGCCGTCGAGTACCCGTTGAGCTTGAGGGTCATGGCGAGCGGCGCCTTCGTGTTCGGCCGCACCGAGCTGTTGCCGGGCGCCGAGGTCGCCGTCTCGGTGATGCTGCCCATGCCGACCGAGTGGTGGTTGCGGCCGGTCAGCAGCGCCTGCCGCGTCGGGGCGCACAGCGCGGTCGTGTGGAAGCGGTTGAAGCGCAGCCCGTCGCTCGCCAGCCGTTCGGCCGTCGGCGTGCTGCACGGGCCCCCGAACGCGCTCGACGCGCCGAAGCCGACGTCGTCGAGGAGGACGACGACGACGTTCGGTGCGCCCGGCGGCGGCAGGAGCGGCTCGATCGGCGGGAACGCCGTGTCCGGGTCCTTCGCGTCGTACGTCGTCAGCGTCGGCGCCGGCCGGTCCGGGATCGGCAGCATGGTGCGGGCGTGGCTGTCGGGGCGCATCGGGTCCTCCGTCCGGACACGGGCATATCGCCCGCCTTCCTCGACACTAGGGGCCCCCGACCCGACATCACCAGGCCGCGTCGGCGGCGCACCGGAACCCGACGTTGCCGGCCGAGGAGTCCGGGGCGTTCGAGCTGCGCGAGTCGACCCGGTACCGGAAGCAGTACGACTCGTGGCACAGGTACGACCCACCCCGCATGACCCGCGCCGAGCCCTGGTCCGGTCCCGTCGGGTCGGAGCCTGCCGACGATCCGTAGGTGTCCACGGCGAACCAGTCCTGGCACCACTCCCACACGTTGCCCGTGGTGTTGTGCAGGCCGAGGTCGTTGGGCGCGAACGCGGCCGCCGGGGCCGTGCCCAGGTAGCCGTCCTCGACGGTGTTCCGCGCCGGGAACTCCCCCTGCCACACGTTCATCCGGTGCTCGCCGCCGGGCTCCCGCTCGTGCCCCCACGGGTAGTGCGCGCCCGCACGGCCGCCCCGCGCCGCGCGCTCCCACTCGGCCTCCGTCGGCAGCCGCAGCCCGGCCCACGAGGCGAACGCGGTGGCGTCCGACCAGCTCACGTGGACGACCGGATGGTCGGCCCGGTCGACCACGTCGGAGTGCGACCCCTCGGGGTGCCGCCAGTCGGCACCCTCGACCTGACGCCACCAGGGGGTGGCGGCGACCCCGCGGGTCGGCGGGAAGTCGTCGGGCAGCAGACCCGCGAAGACGAACGACCACCCGTAGACCTCGGCCTCGGTCCGGTAGCCCGTCGCGCCGACGAAGCCGGCGAACTGGGCGTTGGTCACGGTCGTCCGCATCATCCGGAACGGTCGCAGCGCGACGACGTGGGCCGGGCCCTCGCCGTCGGACGCATAGCCGTCAGGCCCGTCGTGACCCATGACGAACTCGCCACCGAGGACGTCGACCAGGTCCGCGACGACGGAGGCGCGCAGGGACGCCGCCGCGTCCCGGCCGAGAGTGGGGACGCCGAGCGTCAGGGGTGCCGGGTCGTGGACGGCGCCGGGCGCGCAGCACGCATCGTCGGTGGTCACGACGCCATCCTCCTCGCGAGGCTCCCCGCCGCGCGTCGAGCCCGTCATTCCTCGTCGGCCGTGGCCTGAGCTGCGCACACGGCCCGTCACGGCTCGAAGATGTACCCCATGCCCGGCTGCGTGATGATGTGCCGCGGGTGGGCCGGGTCGTCCTCGAGCTTGCGGCGGAGCAGAGCCGAGTACACGCGCAGGTAGTGGGTCTCGTCGGAGTACCCCGGCCCCCAGACCTCCTGGAGCAGCTGGACCCGGCCGACCAGCCGACCACGGTTGCGGACGAGGACCTCGAGCATCGACCACTCCGTCGGGCTCAGCCGGACCTCGACCCCGTCCCGGAGCACCCGCCGGCGTGCGAGGTCCACGGTCAGGGAACCCGCGGTGACGACCGCGTCGTCGGTGTCGGACGGGACGGACGCCCGCCGGACCGCCGCACGCAGGCGGGCGAGCAGCTCGTTCATGGCGAACGGCTTGGTCACGTAGTCGTCGGCACCGGCGTCGAGGGCGTCGACCTTGTCCTCGCCGTGCTGACGAGCGGACAGGACCACGATCGGCACGTGGCTCCAGCCGCGGATCGCGGTGATGACGTCGAGCCCGCTCATGTCCGGCAGGCCGAGGTCGAGCAGCACGACGTCGGGTGCGTGCGACGCCGCCGCCGAGATCGCCGAGGCGCCGTCGCCGGCGGTCGTGACCTCCCAGCCGGTGGCGCGCAGCGTGATCGACAGGGCGTGCGCGAGCCCGGGCTCGTCGTCGACGACCAGGATCCTGTTGCCGGCCATCAGGCCACCGTCTCCGCGAGCGGGACCGTCACCAGCATCGTGAGACCCCCGCCTGGGGTGTCCTCGACGCTCAGCTCGGCGCCGACGGCGGTCGCGAGCCCGTCCGCGACGGCGAGCCCGAGGCCGAGGCCCGTGCCGCTGGTGTCTCCGAGTCGCTGGAACGCGGCGAACATGTGCTCCTTGACGTCGTCGGGCACGCCGGGCCCGTCGTCGACCACCCGCACGACGACGTCGTTGCCGACGACCGCCGACCCCACGACGACCGGGCTGCCCGGCGTCGCGTGCCGCACTGCGTTGGAGACCAGGTTGGCGACGACGCGCTCCAGGAGGCCCGGGTCGGTGTGCACGAGAGGCAGATCGTCCGGGACGTCGAGCACGACTGCGCCGGGCGGGTATCCCTCGATCGCGAACGGCACGATCTCGTCGATGCTCGTCGCCCGCAGCACGGGTCGGACGCTACCGGTCTGCAGCCGTGACAGGTCGAGCAAGTTGTCGATGAGGCGTTCCAGCCGGGCCGTGGACTCCTCGAGGGTGCCGACGAGGGCCGCCCGATCGGCGTCGCCGAGGTCGAGGTCCGTGGACGTCAGCCCGTCGACCGAGGCGCGGATGGTCGCCAGCGGCGTGCGCAGGTCGTGCGAGACGGCAGCCAGCAGGGCGGTGCGGGTGGCGTCCGCCTGGCCGAGGATGCGCGCCTGCTCCGCCTGGGCGCGCAGCCGCTCCTGCTCCAGCACGATCCCGACCTGCGACGCGAAGGCCTCGAGCACCCGGCGGTCGCTCGCGGGCAGCACCCGACCGGTCAGGGCGAGCACCCGCTCGTCGTCGACCACGAGCACCACCTGGGCCGCGTCGGGGTCCAGGGCGGGGTCGACGCCGTCCGTCGCCAGGACCTCCCACCCGGCACCGCTCCTCGCGAGCAGGGAGACCGCCTCGAGCGTGAACGTCTCGCGCAGCCGGGCGACGAGTGCAGCAGCGGTGTCCTCGCCCGACAGGACCGACCGGGAGATCGCGGCCAGGGCGGACGCCTCGGCGCGCGCGCGGAACGCCTCGGTCGTCCGCCGGGCGGCCAGGTCCACCACGGAGGCGACCCCTGCCGCCACCAGCAGGAACACTCCCAGCGCGAGCGCGTTCTCGGGTTCGGCGATGGTGAGCTTCCCGGTGGGGAGCGTGAAGAACCAGTTGAGCAGCAGGAAGCCGACGACCGCGCTGACGATGGCCGGCCAGAGTCCGCCGACGAGCGCGACCAGGACGGTGAGCGCGAGGAAGAGCATGAGGTCGGTCGGCAGGCTGACGAGGTCACCCATCACCGAGAGCAGAAGCGTGAGCAGGACGGGCCCGAGCAGGGCGACCACCCAGCCGGCGGTCCGCCGCGGCCCCGACAACGCGGAGCCGCGGCCGGTCCGGCGACGGCCGGCCCGGGCCCGCTCGTGGGTCACCAGGTGGACGTCGATCATGCCGGCCAGGCGGGCGATCTCGGTGCCGTTGCTCTCCCGGACGGCCTCCCGCCAGCGACTGCGTCGGGACACGCCGACGACGATCATCGTGGCGTTCACCCCGCGCGCGAAGTCGACGACGGCGCTCGGGACGTCCTCCCCCACGACGGTGTGGAACGTCCCGCCGAGCGACTCCACCAGCGCGCGCTGCTCCGCGATCCGCGCGGGCGGCGCGCTCGGCAGACCGTCCGTGGCCAGCACGTGCACGGCCTGGAGCTCCGAGCCTGCGGCGCGCTGGGCGATCCGCGCTCCGCGCCGCAGGAGCGTGTCCCCCTCCGGTCCGCCCGTGACCGCGACGACGACGCGCTCGCGTGCCGGCCACGGCGACTCGATCCGGTGGTCGCGCCGGTAGGTGGTCAGCGCGTCGTCGACCCGGTCCGCCAGCCACAGCAGGGCGAGCTCGCGCAGCGCGGTGAGGTTGCCGACGCGGAAGTACTGCGTCAGGGAGGCGTCGATCTGCTCGGCCCGGTACACGTTGCCGTGCGCGAGCCGCCGCCGCAGGGCCTCCGGCGCGAGGTCGACGAGCTGGATCTGGTCCGCGTCGCGCACGACGTGGTCGGGCACCGTCTCGCGCTGCTTGACGCCGGTGATCGCCTCGACGTCGTCGTTCAGCGACTCCAGGTGCTGCACGTTCACGGTGGTCACCACGTCGATGCCGGCCGCGAGGAGGTCGTGCACGTCCTGCCACCTCTTGGCGTGCACGCTGCCGGGCACGTTCGTGTGCGCGAGCTCGTCGATCATCACCACCTGCGGCGCCCGGGCGAGCACCGCGGGCACGTCCAGCTCCGTGAACTCGCTCCCGCGATGGGTCAGGACCTGGCGCGGCAGGACCTCGAGGCCCTCGAGGAGCGCCGCCGTCGCGAGCCGGCCGTGGTCTTCGACGAAGCCGACCACCACGTCGGTCCCGCGGGACAGCCGGCGGTGGGCCTCGTCGAGCATCGCGTACGTCTTCCCGACGCCGGGGGCGGCGCCGAGGTAGACGGTCAGCCGGCCACGGCGCGGGCCGGCGCCGCCCTCGTCGGGTCGGATCATGTGCCCATTGTCTGCAGTGCGAGGTTCAGTCGGAGCACGTTCACCCGGGGCTCGCCGAGGACGCCGAGATCGCGACCGACGGTGGCGTCGTCCACGAGTGCGCGGACCTCGTCCTGCGAGAGCCCCCGCTCCCGCGCGACACGAGCGACCTGGAGCTCCGCGTACGCCGGCGACACGTCCGGGTCGAGCCCGGATCCTGACGCCGTGAGCGCGTCGACGGGGACGTCCTGCGGCTCGACGCCCTCCGCGTCCGCCACGGCGGTCCGTCGCTCCTCGACGGCGGCCAGGAGATCGTCGTTGAGCGGGCCCAGGTTCGACCCGGCGGACGCGAGGGTGTCGTAGCCGTCGCCGGCGGCCGACGGCCGCGGATGGAACCACTCAGGACCGTCGAACGCCTGCCCGATCAGCAGAGAGCCCGCGGCGTCGTCGCGCGACGTCACGCGCTCCCCCGTCGACGAGACGAGCGATCCCTGCGCCTGCCACGGGAACGCGACCTGCGCGATGCCGGTGACCGCGAGGGGGTAGGCGAACCCGAGCACCAGCGTGAGCACGAGCAGCACCCGCAGACCGGCCCAGGTCTGGCGGACGAAGGCGACGGTGTCGGACCCTGCGGAGTGGTGCGGGCGGATCGTGGTCATCAGGACATCCCCAGGGCAGTGACGAGCAGGTCGATGAGCTTGATCCCGAGGAACGGGGCGATGACGCCGCCGAGCCCGTAGACCAGGAGGTTGCGGCGCAGCAGGGCGCTGGCCGACGACGGCGTGTACCGCACGCCACGCAGGGCGAGCGGGAGCAACGCCACGATGATCAGCGCGTTGAAGATGACGGCCGAGAGGATGGCCGACTGCGGGCTGGTCAGGTGCATGACGTTCAGCACGCCGAGCTGCGGGAACGCGACGACGAACATCGCCGGCAGGATCGCGAAGTACTTGGCGACGTCGTTCGCCACCGAGAAGGTCGTCAGGGCCCCGCGCGTGATGAGCAGCTGCTTGCCGATCTCGACGATCTCCAGCAGCTTGGTCGGGTTCGAGTCGAGGTCGACCATGTTGCCGGCCTCCTTCGCGGCGGTCGTCCCGGTGTTCATCGCGACGCCGACGTCGGCCTGGGCGAGCGCGGGGGCGTCGTTCGTGCCGTCGCCAGCCATCGCGACGAGCCGTCCGCCCTCCTGCTCACGCCGGATCAGCGCGAGCTTGTCCTCGGGCGTCGCCTCGGCGAGCACGTCGTCCACCCCGGCCTCGAGCCCGATCGCCCTGGCCGTCAGCGGGTTGTCGCCCGTGACCATGACCGTCCGGATGCCCATCGCCCGCAGGGCATCGAACCGTTCGCGCATGCCCTCCTTCACGACGTCCTTGAGGTGGATGACCCCCAGGACGCGCGCCGGACCGTCGTCGTGCTGTTCTGCGACGACGAGCGGGGTACCGCCCGACGCGGAGATCGCGTCGACCGTCGCCGCGACGTCGTCGCCCGCGTGGCCGCCCGTGGACCGGACCCAGTGGGTGACCGCGGCGGCGGCGCCCTTGCGGACCGACCGTGCGGGTCGGTCCGCCGCGGCGGGCAGGTCGACGCCGCTCATCCGGGTCCGCGCCTGGAACGGCACCAGCTCGGCGCCGACGAGGTCTCCCTCGGGCCGCTCGCGGAGCCCGAACCGCTCCTTGACCAGCACCAGCACCGAGCGCCCCTCCGGGGTCTCGTCGGCCATCGACGAGAGCTGGGCGGCGTCCGCGAGGAGCGCGGGGTCGATCCCGGCCGCGGGGATCAGGTCCGCGGCCTGCCGGTTGCCGAGCGTGATCGTGCCCGTCTTGTCGAGGAGCAGCACGTCGACGTCGCCCGCGGCCTCGACCGCGCGACCGGACATCGCGAGCACGTTGCGGCGCACGAGCCGGTCCATGCCCGCGATGCCGATCGCGGACAGCAGGGCGCCGATGGTGGTCGGGATGAGGCAGACCAGGAGCGCGACCAGCACGATCAGGGTCTGCGGCGCGCCCGAGTACACCGCGAACGGCTGCAGGGTGACGACCGCCAGCAGGAACACGATCGTCAGCGTGGTGAGCAGCACGTTGAGCGCCACCTCGTTCGGCGTCTTCTGCCGCTCCGAGCCCTCGACCAGCGCGATCATCCGGTCGACGAAGGTGTGACCAGCAGGTGCGGTGATCCGCACGACGATCCGGTCGGACAGGACCACCGTGCCGCCCGTGACGGCGGACCGGTCTCCCCCGGACTCCCGGATGACCGGTGCCGACTCGCCCGTGATCGCGGACTCGTCGACGCTCGCGACGCCCTCGATCACGTCGCCGTCGCCGGGGATGGTCTCCCCCGCGACGACGACCACGACGTCGCCGACCTGCAGCGACGACGAGGGCACCTCGGCGGTGCTGGATCCCACGACCTTGCGGGCCGTCGTCTCCCGCTGCGTGGCCCGCAGGCTCGCCGCCTGCGCCTTGCCGCGCCCCTCGGCCACGGACTCCGCGAGCGTCGCGAAGACGACCGTGAGCCACAGCCAGACGGTGATCGACCACGCGAACGCGCTCGGCTCGGCGACCGCGAGGACCGTCGTGAACGCCGCGCCGACCTCCACGACGAACATGACAGGCGAGTCCCAGAGCCGGCGGGGATCCAGCCCCCGCAGGGCGCCGGGCAGGGCCGTGGCGAGCTGCCCCGGGGACAACGTCGTCGGGGCGGCGGCGACCGGGCGCGGCTTCTCGAGAAGGGTGGTGCTCATGACAGGGACTCCACGACGGGACCGAGGGACAGGACAGGGACGAACGTGAGGCCGACGACCACGAGGGTCACGGTCACCAGGAGGCCGACGAACAGCGGCGTGTGGGTCGGCAGCGTGCCGGCACCCTCGGGTACCTTCCGCTGGCTGGCGAACCGGCCGGCAAGTGCCAGCACGAGCGCGATCGGCACGAACCGGCCGACCAGCATCGCCAGGCCCAGCAACGTGTTGTAGAACGGCGTGCCCACGGTCAGGCCCGCGAACGCGGAGCCGTTGTTGTTCCCGGCGGACGCGAAGGCGTAGACGATCTCCGAGAGGCCGTGCGGACCACCCTGGAGCTGCCCGGCAAGACCTGCGGGGACCGAGATCGCGATCGCGGAGCCGATCAGCACGACCGCGGGCATCGTCAGGACGTACAGCGCGACGAGCGTGATCTCCTGCCGGCCGATCTTCTTGCCCAGGTACTCGGGCGTCCGCCCGACCATCAGCCCGGCCAGGAACACCGCGACGATGATCAGCACGACCATGCCGTAGAGCCCGCTGCCGACGCCGCCCGGCGACACCTCACCGAGCAGCATCCCGACGAGGGCGACACCGCCGCCCTGCGCGGTCAGCGAGTCGTGCATCGAGTTGACGGCACCGGTCGAGGTCATCGTCGTCGAGGCCGCGAACAGCGCGGACGCGGCCTCGCCGAAGCGGACCTCCTTGCCCTCCATCGCGCCTCCGGCGGCAGCGGGCACCAGCCCGGGACCAGCCATCTCCGCCCAGGTGAGCAGGCCGACGGCGGCGATCCACAGCGTCGCCATCGCGGCGAGGATGGCCCAGCCCTGGCGGCGGTCGCCGACGATCCGGCCGAACGTGCGGGGCAGGCTGAACGGGATGAGCAGCAGCAGGACGACCTCGAGGGCATTGGTCCACGGGGTCGGGTTCTCGAACGGGTGGGCGGAGTTGGCGTTGAAGAACCCACCGCCGTTGGTTCCGAGCTCCTTGATGGCCTCCTGGGAGGCGACCGGCCCGCCGAGCACGGACTGCGTGCCGCCGGCCAGAGTCCCGATCTCGGTGTGGGCGCTCAGGTTCTGGATGACGCCGGCGGCGACGAGCACGAGGGCCGCGACGAACGCGATCGGCAGCAGCACCCGGACGGTCACCCGGACGAGGTCCGCCCAGAAGTTGCCGACGCGGGAGTCGGTCCCGTGCCGCGCGAACCCGCGGGCCAGCGCCGCGACGACGGAGATGCCGACCGCGGCGGACACGAAGTTCTGCACAGCGAGCCCGGCCATCTGGTAGAGGTGACCGGCGGCCGCCTCACCCGAGTACCACTGCCAGTTGGTGTTGGTGACGAACGAGACCGCCGTGTTCCACGCGCCCGCCGGGTCCAGCGGGGCCATCCCGATGTCGAGGGGCAGCCTGTCCTGCAGCCGGCCGAGGCCGAACAGGACCAGGACGGAGGCCAGCGAGAACCCGAGCACGGACAGCAGGTAGGTGCTCCAGCGCTGCTCGGCGTCGGGGTCGACGCGCATGACGCGGTACCCGACGCGCTCCACGGCGAGGTGCTTCGGCGAGGTCAGCACCCGGAAGATGTAGTCACCCAGGGGACGGTGCGCGACGGCGAGGACCAGGACGACGATCCCGATCTGGCCTATCGCGGTCCACGTGGCGCTCATCGGACCTTGTCCGAACGCAGCAGCTGGACCACCAGGTACACGAGGAGCGCACCGGCCACGACCAGACCGGTGATGTCCAGGCCGCTCATGTTCGGTCCGCCCGGCGGGCGAGCAGCGCGACGGTGGCGAAGAACACCACGGTCAGCGCGAGGAAGGCCAGATCGGCCATGGGTCTCACAGCGCTTTCGACGACGGTCGGCAGCGCCGTCGGAGGGCTGCCGACGGCCCTCTCACCAGGGCCGCACCCGCAGGTCTACGCCCGCCTCCGGGGGTGGACGGCCGGTGTTGACGGAACCTTGACGCAGGCGCCCGATGCCTTAGCGCAACGTTGTCGGGCCGGGCCCGTCCACCGGTCGTGGGCGGGGGCCGGCGAGCCCGCGCACTGGGGTGACAGCGCGGCCGCCGGTCCGGGTGGCGTCACAGGTCGCCGCTGCGTCCGTGCAGCACCCCGGACCGGAAGCCGAGCACCGGTGCTGCCAGGGAGGCGACGACCGGACCGGAGGCCGTGCCGCAGCACGCCGCGTCCTCGCTGCCGACGGCGGTGTCCGTCGAGCAGACCCCGGTCGCGGGCAGCTCGAGTCGGACCTCGTCGGCGGACGTGCGGTCACCGGCGAGCGCCGCCGCGACGGAGCGGACCTGCTCGTAGCCGGTGGCGAGCAGGAACGTCGGCGCGCGGCCGTAGCTCTTCATCCCGACCAGGTAGAACCCCGCATCGGGATGGGCCAGCACGCTCTCGCCGTGCGGCGGGACCGTCCCGCACGAGTGCAGGTTGGGGTCGATGAGCGGCGCGAGCCGGCGCGGTGCCTCGACCACCGGGTCGAGGTCGAGGCGGATCTCGCGCAGCAGGTCGAGGTCGGGCCGGAAGCCCGTGGCGTCCACGACCGCGTCCACGTCGAGCCCGATCGGCTCGTCGCGGGAGGTCCCCGAGACGTGCACGGTGTCGCCGCCGGGCGCGAGGCGATCGATCGACACCCGCGTCAGGAGCGTCAGCGCACCGGCGTCGACCGCGTCGCGCAGGCGGCTGCCGAGCAGACCCCGGGCGGGCAGCTCGTCGTCCGCGCCCCCGCCGAACAGCCGGCGGGCCGATCCTCCGCGGATCGCCCAGGTGATGGTCGTCCCGGGTTCGTCGCGCGCGAGGTCGACGAGGGCCAGCAGGCTGGTGGCGGCGGAGTGGCCCATGCCGAGGACCAGGGTGTGCCGGCCGGCGAACCGGGCGCGGTCGGCACCGCGGACGTCGGGCAGCGGTCCGGTGAGGTAGGTCTGCGCCTCGGCCTCGCCGACGGCAGGCAGCCCTCCGGAACCGACCGGGTTGCGGTGCCCGAACGTCCCGGAGGCGTCCAGGACCGCGGCCGCGACGACGTCCCGGACCTCGCCGTCCGACGTGAGCGTCCTGACGCGGTACGGGCGGCGCTCGCGGCCGAGGGACTGCGTCCGGTCGGCTCCGTCCCGCGAGACCCCGAGGACACGCGTGCCGGTCCGGATGTGCGCGGCGATCGGCGTCGCGGTGGCCAGCGGGGACAGGTAGCGCTCGACGAGGTCGGCCCCGGTGGGCAGGTCGTCGGGGTCGGGGGCGGTCCAGCCCGTCGCGTCGAGCAGCCGACGGGCGGCGGCGTCGATCGCGTACCGCCACGGGGAGAACAGGCGGACGTGGCCCCACGACGCGACCGCGGCCGCGACGGTGTCACCCTGTTCCAGGACGAGGGGTTCGAGACCGCGCTCGCGCAGGTGCGCGGCGGCGGCGAGACCGACCGGGCCGGCGCCGATCACGACGACGGGCAGGTCGGGATGCTGGGTGGTCATGCGGTTCCTTCGGTCGGGGTGGGACTCAGGCGGGGCAGCACACGGGTGCCGGACGGGGAGCGGGCCATGCGGCCCGGAGCCCGGCGACGAGCCGCGGGAGCCGCGGAGGTGGGGCGGTCCTCGCGGCCGCGCGCTCCTCGGCGACGAGCCGCCGGCGCAACCTCGTGTCGAGCTCGCGCTCGCGCTGCTGGTGGACGACGTAGTACAGGTCGGGGTGCATCAGACCTCACTGCCGGGCTTGCGGGCGCGGACGACGGCGCCGTGCATGCCGTCCGCGACCTGGTGCGTGAAGGTGACGTCCGCGTCGACGAACCCGGCGTCGGCCAGGCCGGTGAGGTACTCGGCGCGGGACAGGGCGCCGGCGATGCAGCCGACGTAGGAGCCGCGCTCGGCGCGCTGCTCGGGTGTGAGGTGGTCCTCGGCGACGACGTCGGAGATGCCGACCCGGCCGCCGTCGGTGAGCACCCGGAACACCTCGCCCAGGACCGCGGACTTGTCGGGCGAGAGGTTGACGACGCAGTTCGAGATGACGACGTCGACCGAGCCGTCCGCGAACGGCAGCTCCTCGATGGTGCCCTTGCGGAACTCGACGTTCGTCGCGCCCGCCTTCGCCGCGTTCGCCCGTGCCAGCTCGAGCATCTCGTCGGTCATGTCGACGCCGTACGCGAACCCGGTGGGTCCCACGCGGCGGGCCGACAGCAGCACGTCGATGCCGCCTCCCGATCCGAGGTCGAGCACCCGCTCCCCCGCGGCGAGCTCCGCGACCGTGAGGGGGTTGCCGCAGCCGAGCGACGCCGTGACCGCCTCGACGGGCAGGCCGGCGACGTCCGTCGCGTCGTAGAGCGCCTGACCGAAGCTGTCGTCGGTGGGGCCGCACGACCCGCCGCAGCACCCCTCGTTCGCCGGCTGCACTGCGGCGAGGGCGTAGCGCTGACGGACCTGCTCGCGGACGTCGTCCATGGTGTCTCCTCAGATATCGATGTGTGTCGATGCGTTGAGAGGGACTCTGCACCCACACATCCATGGGTGTCAATATCGACAGTCGTCAATCTCCACTGCATACTTGCCACATGCCTCTGGACCTGCTGCCCGTCTCGACGCCCGCCGCGTGCTGCACCCCTGCCACCAGCGCGGCGATCAGCGAGCAGGACGCCGTCCAGCTCGCCCGCACGCTCAAGGCGCTCGCGGACCCCGCGCGGCTGCGGCTGCTGTCCCTCATCGCGGCGCAGGACGGCGCGGAGGCCTGCGTCTGCGACCTCATCGAGCCCGTCGGCCTGAGCCAGCCGACCGTGTCGCACCATCTGAAGGTGCTCACCGACGCCGGGCTGATCACCCGGGACAAGCGCGGCGTGTGGGCCTACTTCGCGCTCGTGCCCGGCGCGCTCGAGCAGGTGACCCGCCACCTCGGTACCCACCTGACCAGGAGCGTCGCGTGACCGGGGTGCACCTCGCCCCGCTGGCCGCCGAGCACTGGGCGGACGTCGAGCGCATCTACGCCGCCGGCATCGCGACCGGGCACGCCACCTTCGAGGCGGCACCGCCGACGTGGGACGCGTTCGACGCCGGCAAGGTGCGCGAGCACCGGTTCGTCGCGCTCGACGACGACGGGCGGGTCCTCGGCTGGGCTGCCGCGTCGGCGGTGTCCGACCGGTGCGTGTACGCCGGGGTGATCGAGCACTCCGTCTACGTCGACCCGGCGGCGCACGGGCGCGGCGTCGGCCGGGCGCTGCTCGACGCGCTGCTCGGCTCCGCGCAGGCCGGGGGTGTGTGGACCGTGCAGTCCGGCATCTTCCCGGAGAACTCCGCGAGCATCGCCCTGCACACCGCGGCCGGGTTCCGCGTGGTCGGCACCCGCGAGCGGCTCGGCCGCATGACCTACGGACCGCTGGCAGGACGGTGGCGAGACGTCGTCCTCATGGAACGACGCCTCGCCACCGACGCCTGACGGGCGACCGTCAGGCCTCGTCGAGCCGCGTGCGCAGCTCGTCGTCGAGCACGAGGTCGAGCGCACCCAGCGACTCGTCGAGCTGCGCGACCGTGTGGGCGCCGACGATGGGGATGACCGGCGTCGGCCCACCGAGCAGCCACGCGAGCGCGACCTGGTTCGCCGTGGCGCCCACCTCGCGCGCCACCTCGCCCAGCACCTCGACCCGGCGTCGGCTGCTCGGGTGGTCCGCACCGCCGAACAGCGACTTGTCGGCGCGCGTGTACGCGCCCTGGTGCAGCGGCGAGTAGACGGTCACGGCGAGCGGCGGGCGTCCGTCGACCCCCGTGGACGCGGCGTAGTCGAGCAGGTCCCCGGACACCCAGTTGGACCGGAACGGCGTCGGGCTCGGGTAGACGTAGCCGCCCTGCTGCTGGACGAGCCCGTACGGCTCGACACCCAGCCGGGCGGCGGTCTCCCGCGCCTCGACGACGCGCCACGTGGTGACGTTGGAGATCCCCGGCACGCCCACCACCCCGTCGGCCACGAGCTTGCCGAAGGCGCCGACGGTCTCCTCCAGGGCCGTGTCGCGGTCGTCGACGTGCCCGTAGAGGACGTCGAGCCGGTCGACGCCCAGGTGACGCAGGCTCGTGGCGGCCTCGCGGTGGATCGTCTCGGCGGCCAGGCCCTGGTAGTTCGTCGGCGGCGTGCCCGACAGCGGCAGCGCCGGGTCCTTCTTGGCGGCCCCGCACTTGGTCGCGATGCGGACGCGGTCCCGCAGCCCGCGCGACGCCAGCCAGGCGCCGATGACGTCCTCGCTCTCGTGGCCGTGGCCGCCCGCGTCCCAGGCGTTGTAGTTGTTCGCGGTGTCGAGGAACGTGCCGCCGGCGTCGACGAAGCGGTCGAGGACGTCGAAGGCCGTCTCGCGCGGGGTGTGCGTGCCGAAGCGCATGGTGCCCAGGCACAGGACGCTGACGTCGGTGGAGGTGGGGCCGGAGCCGATGGTGCGCTGCTGCATGGTGTTCTCCTCGTCGATCTGGTGACAGGTTCGACGCTAGGCGCGCAGCGGACCGGGAGTACGGTCCATTCCTGTGGCAGATGACCAGACCAATCGCTGGGTCGGCGACGCGCTCGTCACGATCGAGGGCGGCCAGCCGGCCCACGTCGCCCTCGAACGGTCGCTGCGCGCCGCCGTCCGCGAGGGCCGCCTCCGCCCGGGCGACCCGCTGCCCCCGAGCAGGGCGCTGGCCCGCGACCTGGGCGTCTCCCGCTGGGTGGTCACGCAGGCGTACGGCGCCCTCGTGGCCGAGGGTGCGCTCGATGCCCGCACCGGCGCGGGCACCCGCGTCGCGTCGACGTCGTGGCCCGCGCAGACGGCGGCCCGCGTCGTCGACCACCCGGTCCGGCCCCGGCCACGGTTCGACCTCGGGCCGGGTGTGCCGGACCTGCGCCACCTGCCGCGCGCCGCCTGGGTCGCGGCCGTCCGCACGGCCGTCGGGTCTGCCACGCCCGGCGACCTCGTCGCGCCCGACCCTCGCGGCGTCCCTGCGCTGCGGCAGGCGCTCGCCGACCGGCTCGCCGTGACGCGCGCGGTGCTCGTCGACGCCGACGCGCTCGTCGTGACCCACGGTGCGGCGGACGGGATGACGCGTCTCGCCCGCTCGCTGCGCGCCGCGGGCCACACCTCCGTGCTCGTCGAGGACCCGAGCTGGCCGCGCCTGCGCGACGTCGCCGCGGCCGCCGGCCTGCGACCGGTGCCGGTACCCGTCGACGACGAGGGGGTGGACGTCGACGCGCTGATGGCAGCCGCCGAGCGCTCAGGTGCGCGCGCCGCCCTGGTCACCCCCTCGCACCAGTTCCCCGTCGGTGCCGCCCTCGCGCCCGCCCGGCGCGAGGTGCTCGTCCGCTGGGCCCGCGCCGTGGACGGCGTGCTGGTCGAGGACGACTACGACGCCGAGTTCCGGTACGACCGCCGGCCGGTGGCGGCCCTGCGCGCGCTCGCACCCGACCGCGTCGCCCTGCTGGGCTCCCTGAGCAAGACGCTGGCGCCGGGCTTCGGCGTGGGGTGGCTCGTCCCTCCCGACGACGTCCCCGCCGCGCGCGCCGGCCTGGACGTGGACGCGAGCGCCCCGCCGTCGCTGCACCAGCTCGCCTGCGCCGCGCTGCTGTCCGGCGGCGCCTACGACCGGCACCTGCGGTCGGCCCGCACCCGGTACCGGCGCCGGCGGGCGTCGCTGCTGGCTGCCCTCGAGCGGCACCTGCCGGCCCTGCCCGTGACGGGTCTGGCCGCGGGGCTGCACGTCGTGCTGGGGCTGCCGCCCGGCGTCGACGAGCAGCACGTCGCCCGGCTGGCCACCCGGCGGGACGTGCGCGTGGTGCCGTCGGGCCGGTACCGGGTCGGGGCCGTGGCGTCGGCGCCGGCGCTCGTCGTCGGCTACGGGAACCTGGTCGACGCCCGGCTGGACGAGGCGGTGGCGCTCCTGGCCGACGCGGTCACCGAGGCGACCTAGCCGCCGAGGGACGCGCCTTCGACCGCTGCGTTCGGCTGCGGGTCGGGCAGCCGCCTCATCCGGAAGCCGTTGACCACACCGACGATGCCGGCCAGCAGCGGGACCAGGAGCGCGATCTGCAGGGCGCGCGGCCGGACCTCGGTGTTGATGCGCAGGATCTCGGCCTGCACGTCCTCCGGCTGGCCCACGAGGGTCTCCTCGAGCGCCGTGTTGCTCATGAGCTCGGCGTCCTCCTCGAGCGCCGTGGAGACCTGGGTCTGCTCCTCGGACGACAGGACAGTGCTCGCGTCGGCCTGCGCGGTGAAGCCGAGCGAGAGGGCGGCGAGCATGACCCCACCGGCGAACGCGAGCCCGAACGACAGCCCGAACGAGCCGGCGGCGGAGTTCACGCCGGCGGCCTCGCTCACGCGCTCCTCCGTGATCGGCGAGAGCGTGTAGTTGTTCAGCTGCGAGACGAGCAGGCCGAGCCCGGAGCCCACGACGAGCAGCGGGAGCACGAGGTACCAGCCGGACGTCGCGCGCGGGACCACGGGGATGAGCACGAGGATGCCGACGACCACCAGGGCGAAGCCCACCAGGACGATCGTGGCCGGTCGGCGCCGTCCCGAGCGCTTCCCGGCGAGCAGGGCCATCGCGAACATGCTGAGCGACAGGGGCGCGAGCGAGAGGCCCGCGGACATCGCGTCGTACTCGAGCACCATCTGCAGGAAGATCGGCAGCGTGATCATGGCGGCGCCGAGCGTGATCTGCTGGAGCGTCTGCTGGGACACCCCGACGCGGAACAGCGGCAGCCGGAACAGGTCGGGGTCGAGCAGCACGGGCTTGCCCTGACGCTTGCGCCGCAGGAGCCACCAGACGAGCGCCGCCAGCGCGATGCCACCGAGGGCGATCAGCGCGCCGACCGCCTCGCCACCCTCCTGCCACACGAGGATCCCGAGGACGATGCCGCCCATGGCGAGCGCGGACAGGCCCGCGCCGACGACGTCGATCGAGCGGTCGCCCGTGTACTTCACGTCCTTGACCAGCTTGATGCCGCTGAGCACGACCAGGATGATCAGCGCCTCGAGCCCGAAGGCCACGCGCCAGGACAGGTAGGTCGTGATGAACCCGCCGAGCAGGGGACCGACGGCGGCGGCGATCGACGCGGACGCCCCGACCAGCGCGTAGACCTTCACCTGGGCGCCGCCGCTGAAGTTGCCGTGGATCAGCGACTGCATCGAGGGCAGGAGGAGCGACGCGCCGAGGCCGCCGATGATCGCCCAGAAGATGATCACCGCGGTCAGGCTCTGGGCCAGCATCATGGCGACCGCGCCGGTCGCGTACGCGAGCAGGCCGAGGACGTATGCACGCTTGCGACCGGCCAGGTCGCCCACCTTGCTGCCGATCAGGATGAACGCGGCGGACACGAGGGCCTCGAGCGCGATCGCCGACTGGACCCCGCTGACCGTGGTGTCGAGGTCGGCGACGACCGCCGAGATCGAGACGTTCATGAACGAGGTGTCGACGACCAGGACGAACATCGCCATCGCGAGCAGGATGGCCAGGCGCCGGTCCAGCGCCGGTGCGGGTCCCGCGGGTGGTGTCGTCATTTCCGCAGCGTAGGAGCAGAACGGTCCGGCGTGGGTCAATTGCACCGATCTGGTTGCGCGCGCCCCCAGTCAGAGCGCCGTTGACGTCGGACATGTGATCGCTAACATGGCGCCCAACGATGCCCGGCGGACAAAGGAGTCCCCGCATGACTCAGCCACTCTCCCGGCGCCTCTGGGCCGTCCTCGCGGCGCTCGCGCTCGCCCTCGTCGCGGTGGCGGCCGTCGCCACCGCTCCCCCGGCGCAGGCAGCGACGGCGTACATCTACACGACGTTCAAGGGGGACGCCGCCGCCGACCAGGAGCTGTGGGTCTACACGTCGTCCGACGCGACCACCTTCTCGGCGCTCGCCGACACCAACTTCCGCGGACCGTCCGGCGCGCTGCGCGACCCCAGCATCATCAAGCGCGACGGCACCTACTACATCGCGTACACGGTCCAGTCGTGGACCACGCAGTCGACGACCTTCCACATCGCGCGCAGCACGAACCTGCGGGACTGGACGCACGTCACCAGCGTCAACGCCGGGATCTCCGGCACGGCGTACACCTGGGCACCGGAGTTCTTCGTCGACGGCTCCACGGTGCGGGTCGTCGTCAGCCTCGGCACGTCCGACCACCAGTTCACGCCGTACGTGTACACGGCGCAGAACAGCGGGCTGTCGTCGTGGAGCAGCCCGGCCGCCCTGGGCATCCCCGCCAACCACATCGACACCTACATCGTGAAGAGCGGGTCGACGTACCACGCGTTCGTGAAGAACGAGTCGACCAAGTGGATCGAGCGCTGGACGTCGACCAACCTCACCAGCTGGACCAACCAGGGCAACCTCTGGCAGCAGTACCACGAGGGCCCGTCCGTCGTGCTCCAGTCCGACGGCACCTACCGCGCCTACATCGACCGCTACCCCAGCGGCGGCATGTGGACGTCGACCAGCGCGAACCTGACCTCGTGGAGCGGGCTGTCCCAGGTCGGCTGCTCGGGCTGCCGGCACGGCACGGTCATCCTGGACACCGGCTACGCGGGCAGCGGCAGCGAGCGGATCACCAACCGGCACAGCGGCCTGGTGCTCGACGTGCAGAACCCGAACACCTCCAACGGCGCACGGGTGGGCCAGTACGCGTGGAACGCCGGGGCGTGGCAGCGCTGGACTGTCGAGGACGTCGGCAGCGGGTACGTGCGCCTGCGGTCGGCCCACTCCGGCAAGTGCCTGGACGGGTCCGGGACAGCCAACGGCGCGTACGTGCAGCAGTGGGACTGCAACGGCGGGACCAACCAGCAGTTCACGCTGCAGAACGCCGGCAGCGGGTACGTGCGGATCGTCGAGCGGCGCTCCGGCCGGTGCCTGGACGTCCCCGGCTGGTCGACGTCGAACGGCACCGTCCTGAACCTCTGGGACTGCACGGGCGGCAACAACCAGCTGTGGGCGCGCGCGGTGGTATGACCGCCCTGTGGAGCTTCGTGCGATGACGGCGGCCGACGTCGGCCGGGTGCTCGACGTCCAGGTGCCGGGCTCCGTGCGCGCGCTCGTGGACGTGTTCCCCCAGGACCGGTACCCGTTCCCGCGGGACACGGTCGCCGACCGCTGGCGCCAGGAGATCGAGACCCGCGGGATCGACTGCTGGACCGTGCGCGTGGACGGCGCCGTCGTCGGCTTCGTCGCGGTCCGGGGCGACGAGCTGCTGCACTTCGGGATCGCCGTCGAGCACTGGGGCACGGGCGTCGCCGACCGGGCGCTCGACGCGGTCCTCGACCGGATGCGGGCCGAGGGCGAGCAGGACGCCCAGCTCTGGGTGTTCACGGGGAACACGCGCGCCCGACGGTTCTACGAGCGGCTCGGCTGGCAGCCGACCGGTCAGCGGACCTCCAGCACCTTCGCGCCCTACCCGGAGCTGCTGCGGTACGTCCGCCCGCTCACTTGACCGGGACGACGATCTCCTCGCCGTTGATCTCGACGTTCAGCGGCTTCGTCGTCGTCAGGTTCTCCGGGGTGCCGAAGATGGTCGTGTGCGGCACGAAGTCGGAGGTGCAGATGGCGTCGGCGGGGATCTCCACCGTCTCGATCCGCACGGAGTTCCCGCTGTTCGCGTCCTCGACGACCTCGATGTCCGAGCCGACGACCGGGCAGGTCGAGCTCCCCCACGTCACCACGGCCAGGCGGTCGCCGTAGTCGAGGTAGAACACGCTGGTCTCCCCCTCGTCGACCTCGACCTCCTCGAGCGCCGGCTCCGCCTCCTCGCCCTCGTCGGCACCCTCGGCCGCGACGGGGACGAGCGGGACCCCGGAGAAGTCCTCGATCGCCGTCGGAGAGGCGCACCCGGACAGCGAGAACGCGCCGAGGACCACCAGGAGCGTGCCGACCAGCCGAACCCTGTTCACCATCACTGCAACCCCCTCGCCCGAGCCGTCGGCGCCGTCGCCCACGCGCCCATAGTGCCGTGACCAGGCGCGCGAGTCACCGACTCGCCGGAACTCACGCCGAGCGCACGACCCTGCGGCGCGCGCGGGACTCCCCCAGGAGCCGCAGCACGGACGTCCCGTACTCGTCGTGGTGCTCGATGCTGACCGACAGGACCCGGCCGATCTGCCTGCTGCGCGCCCAGTCCATGACGTCCTCGACGTCCTCCGCGTCGAGCACCCGCCACAGCTCGCTCTCGCCGCCGCTCGTCCAGAACTCGACGACGTACACAGGTTCGGTGACCACGGTCGACGACCACGGCGTCAGACCACGTTCGACTCGCACGGCAGGCTCCTTCGCGACGGTTGTCCGCCCATCGTGCTCGGCACGGGTGAACGGTCCGTGACCGCCGGGTGGCGCTGCGGCGGCACCTCGTCGGCAGGGGTTCACGCGGCCGTCACGCGGTGTCCGTCCTGCCGCATCCGGCGACCGGCACGGTGGACGCCATGACGACCACCGACGACCGGGATGCCGTGCGCGGCGCGTCCCGGCGGCTCCTGCTGCCCATGGCCGGCCACACCGCAGGCAAGCGGTCCCCGGTCACCTGCCACCTGAAGTGCGCCGACGCGTGCTTCCACCCGGTGCCGAACACGAGCGACAACGCGTACTTCCGGGACATCGCGAGCGCGAGCCTGACGCGCCGGTCGGTGCTCTGGGGTGCCGTCGCCGCGGGCGGAGCGATCGTCATCGGCTCGGCCGTCGGCGACGCGCAGCCCGCCGCCGCGTGGGGGCGACCGGTGAAGGGCAAGCTCCCCTTCACGCCGATCGCACCGGTGAGCGCGTCGGTCGACGCGTTCGTCGTGCCGGACGGCTACACGTGGTCACCGATCATCCGCTGGGGCGACCCGCTGTTCTCGAAGCGCGACGTGTTCGACCCGACCGCGCAGACCGCGGCGCTGCAGGAGCGCCAGTTCGGCTACAACAACGACTACCTGGACATCATCGAGGGGCCGCTGGGCCTGGGCGCCGTGCTCGTCGCCAACCAGGAGTACACCAACGAGAACATCATGTTCCCGCCGGCCACCACGCCCGAGCAGCTCGACGAGCAGCGTCGCGTCGCGATCGCCGCGCACGGCATGGCGGTCGTGCAGCTGTACCGGACCCGCAAGGGCAGGCCGTGGACGTACGCGGTGGGCGCTCCGCTGAACCGGCGGATCACCGGCAACACCCCGTTCACGTTCAGCGGGCCCGCCGCCGGGTCGGCGCTGCTGCGGACCGTGGAGGACCCGACGGGCACGACCGCGCGGGGCACCCTGGGCAACTGCGCGGGCGGGACGACCCCGTGGGGGACGGTGCTGTCGGGCGAGGAGAACTTCAACGGCTACTTCCGGACCGCCGGCACCAGCGCCGCCGACCTGCGCTACGGCCTCGCGGACAAGGCGACCGTCCGGGGCTGGGAGTCGGTCGACCCCCGGTTCGACGCGCGGACGCCCGGGTACGAGAACGAGCCGAACCGGTTCGGCTGGATCGTCGAGGTGGACCCGCTCGACCCGCACACCCCGCCCGTGAAGCACACGGCGCTCGGCCGGTTCAAGCACGAGGGCGCCAACGTCCGGATCAGCCGAGGCGGCCGCGCCGTGGCGTACATGGGCGACGACGAGCGGTTCGACTACCTGTACAAGTTCGTCTCGACGGACACCTACAAGCCGGGCGCCAGCCTGCGTGCCCGCCGGCACAACAAGACGCTGCTCACGGCCGGCAGCCTGTACGTCGCCCGGTTCTCCGGGGACTCGCCGGTCGAGGAGATCACCGGGACGGGGGCGCTCCCGTCGGACGGGGCGTTCGACGGCACCGGCGAGTGGGTGCCGCTGGTGATCGACGGGGTCAGCCACGTCCCGGGGTTCACCACCGAGCAGGTCCTGGTGAGCACGCGGCTGGCCGCGGACACCGTCGGCGCCACGAAGATGGACCGCTGCGAGGACGTCGAGCCCCACCCCACGTCGGGTCGCGTGTACGTCGTGTGCACCAACAACACCGACCGTGGCAAGGCCGGCAAGGAGGGCGCGACCGAGCCGAACCCGCGCAGCGGGAACCGCGACGGTCACGTCGTCGAGATCACCGAGGCGGGCGACGACGCCGCGGCGACCACGTTCGGCTGGAGCATCCTCCTGGTGTGCGGGGACCCGGCGACGAACACCGCGACCTACTTCGCGGGCTTCCCCGCCGACAAGGTCTCCCCCGTCTCCTGCCCGGACAACGTCACGTTCGACTCGGCCGGGAACATGTGGCTCGCCACCGACGGGGCCCCGAGCGTCATCGGCTACTGCGACGGCCTGTTCAAGGTGCCGCTCGAGGGTCCCGAGCGCGGCCGGGTCCAGCAGTTCCTCTCGGTCCCCGCGGAGTCGGAGACGTGCGGGCCGGTGGTCCGCGACGACGACGGGATGGTCTACGTCGCCGTGCAGCACCCCGGCGAGAACGGGACCTGGGCCCAGCAGCACTCGTACTTCCCCGACTACGCGGCGCCGGGCACGCTCACCGGCGGCAGGTGGGGCGGCCCGCGGCCGAGCGTCGTCCAGGTCTGGAAGGCCTGACCGGAGCCGGGCCAAGGCCTCGGGCGCCTGCGAGCGCCCGAGGCCCGGGAGCTTGCTCGAACCGGGGCCTCGGGAGCGGCTCCCAGGGTGCCACCTGAGTCGTTTCCGCCGGGTTTCGCCGACGCGACGAGTCGATACGCGCGTGGCCTTTCACCCGCCCTCTTCGCCCGGGCTTGACCAACCGTTGGGGCGGCGGCGGTAGAGAAGTGCCGGGCCCGCGGCCGATGATGGCGGGACAGGTGCCCGATGCGCGAAGGCGGTCCGATGATCCCGAAGGAGACGTCCGCGAGCATCGAGCTGCCCGTGGCGAAGGACGCCGCCTGGCGCGCGCTGAGCGCTGCGGCGGGAGCCACCGAGGTGGACGGCGCCACCGTCTGGCACTTCGGGCACACCGACGTCGCCCTCGACTCCGCGACCGCGGGCGAGGCAGCCGGCGGGTCCGGGCGCTGGGAGCAGCTGGACTTCCGCATCGCGGCGCACCTCGTCCCGATGGGCGCCGAGCGCACGCTGGTGCTGCTCACTGCCGAGGCTCTCGAGGAACCGCACGGCGTGCGGTCGACCGCGCACGCGTCGGCCGCGCACCGTCGGGCCCGGCACGACCTGGAGGCGATGGCGCTGGCCGTCGGCCAGCAGGTCACCGGCGGCGAGGACGGCTGACGAGGCCGGCCGCCCTGTCCCGGGCGGCCGGCCTCGTCGCTCGTCGCGTCAGCCCACGGTCGCCGCAGCGACGTCCGGGTTGTCGCTGAACAGGCCGTCCATGCCCGCGTCGACGAACACCCGGATCTCCCCGGCCAGGTCGCCGACCGCGTTCGGGTCCGCGCTGCTGCGGAACTCTGCCGGCAGGAACTGGTTCTCCCGCCGGAACGTCCACCCGTGGACCTCGAGACCGGCCCTGTGGGCGTCCCGGATCACCGAGGTGGGCGCGCCGAGCGTCCCGTCCGGGTCCCGCGGGATCATCACGTCCTTGCACAGACCCACGCCGTCCGCGTACCGGGCCACCTGCCGGAGGCCCTCCCGCGTCACCAGGTCCTTGTACGTGCGCGGGTCGCCGGCGGCCACCAGGTCGTAGGGCGCCCCCGAGCAGTCGACCAGCTGGGCCAGGTCCACGTCCGTCACGCGGTCCAGCTGGCGCAGGTTGGTCGTCTCGAAGCTCTGGATGATCACCGGCGCGTGGCGGTCGTCGAGCCCGTTCGCCGCGAGCTGGGCCAGCAGCGGCTCCTCGGGCGACAGCCCGATCGAGTCGAAGTACGTCGGGTGCTTGGTCTCGGGGTAGACGCCGACGGGCCTGCCGTCGCACGTGACCGAGTGACGCGCGAGGTCGAGCACCTCGTCGAACGTCGGCACCTCGTAGAGCCCGTCGAACGCGGTGTTCGCCGGCCGGACGGCGGGCAGCCGCTCCTTGGCGCGCAGCGTCTTGAGCTCGGCGAGCGTGAAGTCCTCCGTGAACCAGCCGGTGACCGAGCGCCCGTCGATGACCTTCGTCGCGCGGCGGTCGGCGAACTCGGGGCGGTCGGCGACGTTCGTGGTCCCGCCGATCTCGTTCTCGTGCCGGGCGACGAGGACGCCGTCCTTGGTGGGGACCAGGTCGGGCTCGATGTAGTCGGCGCACTGCAGGATCGCCGTCTCGTAGGACGCGAGCGTGTGCTCCGGGCGGTAGCCGCTGGCGCCGCGGTGCCCGACGACGGTCACGTCCCCGGCCCGCGGTGCGCGCACCCGGCGCAGGTCGACGAGGAGCACCTCCGTGTCGTCCGGCGTGCCCGCGATGCGCGCCGCGTTGCCCGGGTAGTTGTTGTCGTTGGCCAGCAGCAGCCGGCCGTCGCGCAGCTGCACCACCGTCTCGAACGACTGCACCGGCAGGGCGAACGGGTCGTCCGTGCCGTAGCCGTCGCCGGAGCCGAGGTGGTCGGGGTTGGCGATCTTCAGGGCGTCGAGGACCAGCGTCTTCGTCAGGTAGCCGTCGGCGTCGGTCCGGTCGAGGTCGACCCGGTAGACGCGCTTCATGACCGACGCGGGGCCCTGGAAGTCGTCCCGCTCGATGACGAGCAGCTCGCCCTTGCCGGTCAGGAACGCGTCGCCGATCACGTTCGCGTCCTGGTGCGTCTGGTACGCCCAGGTGCGGCCCGTGTAGGCCCCGGCGGTGGTGTCGAACTCGTAGACGGTCCGGCGGCGCTGGTCGGGGTCGTCGACGAACGCGCCCTCGGTGATCGGGTAGAGGAACCGCCCGTCGCGCGACCCCGCCATCGCCTCGAACCCGCGGCTCGCCCGCACGTTCGGGGTCTCGCCCGGTTGCAGGGACGGGTTCTGCGGGGACTTCCCGCCGACGAACGGCACCGGCGCCGCGAGCAGCTTCCCGGTCCCGTCGACGTGCAGGAGGAAGGGGCCGAACTCCTCGCCGATCCAGAAGCTGCCGTCCTTCGCGCGGACCACCGACTCGACGTCGAAGTCCGCACCCGTCAGCAGGCGGTCCGCCGTGGTCTCGTTGACGATCGGGAAGTCGATCCGGTGGTCGGGGTCGCTCAGGGAGAGGAACTCCCCGATGCCGAGCGCACCGGCTCCGCCGCGGGCCGTCTGCCAGTCGGGCGTCACGCGGTACAGGCGCAGGAGGAAGTCGGCGGAGTTCGCCTTCGTGCCGAAGCCGTTGTCGGGGAGCGCCCAGAACGTGCCGTCCCCGGCGTCGACCATGCCGGAGAAGCCCGGGATCACCTGCCCGGGGAACGGGCCCTGGCGTCCGTTGGCGGGCGTCGCCAGTGCACCCGACGGCGGCCCGGGAGCGACGAAGTCCGCGGACAGCGTCGCGCGGGCGACGAGAGTGGGCTGGACGACGTGCTGCGGGGCGCGCTCGCGGTCACCCGCCGTCGCCGGGATCGGAGCGAGCAGCGCGACGGTCACGGCCGCCGCGAGGACAGAGAGTGCTGCGGTGCGTCTCATGCATCCCAGGGAACTCCCGCCCGGCGACACCCGCCAGGCATCCCGGACACGTCCCGATGACCAGCCGGTGAATCTCGGGAGGCCGTACCGTGCGGAGCATGCGACTCGGGGTGCTGGACGTCGGATCGAACACCGTCCACCTGCTCGTCGTGGACGCCCACCGCGGCGGGCCGCCCGTCGCCCAGTCCTCGGACCGGTCCGTGCTGCGGCTCATGCGGTACCTGACACCGTCGGGCGCCATCAGCGACGAGGGGGTGGACGCCATCGTCACCGCGGTGGCCGCCGCCGTCGCCGCCGGTGCGGCCGCCGAGATCGACGAGCTGCTCCCCTTCGCGACCTCCGCCGTGCGCGAGGCCGCCAACGGACCCGAGGTCCTCGCCCTCGTCGAGTCGACCACCGGGGTCCGCCTGCAGGTCCTCACCGGGGACGACGAGGCACGCCTGACCTTCCTCGCGGTCCGGCGCTGGTTCGGCTGGTCGGCCGGCGAGATCCTGCTCGTCGACATCGGCGGGGGCTCGCTCGAGCTCGCCGCGGGCGGCAGCGAGTACCCCGACGTGGCCGTCTCGCTCCCTCTGGGCGCCGGGCGCTCGACGGTGAGCTTCCTGCACGACGACCCGCCCACCGCCGAGCAGGTCGCGGCGCTCCGGCAGCACGCGCGCGAGCAGCTGCGCGAGGCCCGGTCGCGGTTCGCCGACCGACCCGACCCCGCGCACGTCGTCGGGTCGTCCAAGACGATCCGCTCGCTCGCCCGGCTGGCGGGGTCGCGCGCGGACGGCGTCGGCCCGCAGGACCGCCGGCTGCTGCGGCGCACCGAGCTGGAGGACTGGGTGCCGCGGCTCGCGCGCATCCCCGCCGACGCGCGCCCCGCCCTGCCCGGCATCACCGCCGACCGGACGTTCCAGATCGTCGCGGGCGGCATCGTGCTGGCGGAGACCATGCGCACGTTCGGGCTCGCGGAGCTCGAGGTGTCGCCGTGGGCGCTACGCGAGGGGCTGATCCTGCGGTACCTCGACGGTCTGGCCTGAGCGGCGCAAGGGCGGCGGGCCCGACGACACATACCTGTCGAGACCGGTCGCGCCCGCGGTCCGCCGCCGTGAAGGAGTCCGTCATGATCCGACGTCGCCCCGCCACGGTCCTGCTGGCCACCGGCGCGCTCCTGGCCCTGACCGGCTGCGCGACGGGTCCCACCGGTCCCGCCGGACCGCCCGCCGTGCACCGCGGTGACGTGCGGACGGTCGAGCTCGGAACGCTCACCGCGCGGGACGTCGCCGCGGCGCAGACCGCGTTCGGCATCGACCTGCTGCACGCGGTCTGCGCGCAGAGCCCGCAGGACAACGTCGTGCTCTCCCCGACCTCGGCCGCCGAGGCGCTCGGGCTGCTCTACGCGTCCGCCGGTGGCGGGACGGCCACCCGGATCGCGGACCTGCTGCACCTGCCGGCGTGGTCCCCGGACGTGACCGCTGCCGTCCAGCAGCACACCCGGGCGCTGGCCGGCCTCGCGGCGCCGGCGGGCACCGACCTGACGGCCGAGGACGCGCCCGACTCGCTGCGGATGAGCAACCGGCTCTGGCCCTCCACCTACGCCACCCCGGCGCCGGAGTACCTGGACGACCTCGCGACCGCTTACGAGGCGAGCGTCGAGACGCTGGACTTCGGCGACGACCCCGTCGGCTCGACCGTCCGGATCAACGAGCAGACCAGCGAGGACACCGCGGGGCTCATCCCCACGCTCCTCGACGAGCCGGTGCCCGAGGACACCTACGCGGTGCTGACCAACGCGCTGCACCTCGACGCCTCGTGGCGCAGCCCGTTCGTCTCCACGGAACGTGAGCCCTTCACGACTCCCGCCGGGGAGCGCGACGTCGACATGATGCACGGCGCCGACGGCACCGCTCGCGCCGCGGACGGCTGGCTGGCCGTCGACCTGCCCTACCGGGACGGGACGCTCCAGGCCACGGCGGTGCTGCCCCCGCAGGACGTGGACCCGTGCGGGGTGACGACCGGCACGCTCGACGCACTCGCCGACGCCGAGGCCGAGACGGCTGACGTGGTGCTTCCCCGCCTGCACGTGGCGCAGAGCCACGACCTGCGGGACACGCTGGAAGCCCTCGGTCTGCCCCTGACGGGCGACTTCCGACGCCTCGGGCCGAACCTCGCCATCGACGCCGTCGTGCAGAAGACCACTCTGGACGTCGACGAGCAGGGCACCGAGGCGGCCGCCGCCACGGCCATCGTCGCCGTGCCCGTCTCGGCGCCGTGGCCGCCGCCGGTCGCGGTCGTCCTGGACCGGCCGTTCCTCCTGCTCCTGACCGACACGGCCACCGGCTCGCCGCTGTTCACCGCCGTGATCCAGGACCCCACCGCCGGGGCCTGACCGGTCCACCCGCCTCGCGACCTGCAGGAATCCGGCGCACCGGAGGTGCCGCTCCGACCTCGGTCAATGCCTCGCCCGGACTGCTCACCATGCGGACTCCCCCGTCGAGACGCCGCTGGGCCGATCGGGTGACGGTGGCAGTCCGTTCCGTCCGGTTGCTCCTGCGGCGGTTGTGACCGCGGCCACAAGGACTCAGGAAGCGTTCCTACACTGCGCCGGTGTCCCGCTCCCGTGCCTGGCCGTCCCTCGTCGCGGCCCTCGTCGTCCTCGCGCTCGGCGCCGCCGTCGCCGTGGGCGTCGGCGAGGCCCTCGGGCTGAGCTACGAGCCGGCGGACACCCCGCCGGCCGCGCGGTCGGCCGTCGCCCTCGACCCGGTGGTGCCCGCCCCGGCGATCGCCACGATCGACGTCCCTGCCGGAGAGCAGGTGGGGCTCGCTGCCGCGGCCGTGGGCGACGCCCTGACCGCGCGCGGGCTGCCGGCGCCGACCGTCGGGGTCGGGACGGGCGACGCGGACCTGACGGTCAGCCTGGTGCCGACCTTCGCCGGCTCGGCCGAGGCGTACCGCCTGCGGACGGACGGCGGGCTCGTGCTGGAGGCGTCGGAACCGGCCGGCGCGGCCGCGGGGCTGTACGCGCTGGCGGACCGGATCCGCTCCGGTGCCGCCGTTCCGGCGGACGGTGCGACCGTCGAGCCCCGGCTCGGCCTGCGGCTCGTCGACTCCGGCTCGGTGGGCCGCGAGGCCGACCCGGCCGCGTTCGCCGACGGCGACGACTACTCCCTGAACACGGACGTCGTCGCCGGTGCGGTGCTGCCGGAGGCGCCGTGGGTCGACCAGGACGTCGTCGACGAGATCGACGGGCAGTTCCGTGAGCTGGTGCAGCACGCGCTGCGGCAGGGGTACAACGGCGTCGTCGTGCCCGGGTTCCTCGAGTACGTGACGTTCAGCGGTGTCGGCGACGGGCACGAGGTGTACCCCGAGGGCGACCCGCACGTGGCCCGGGCGGAGGCGATGGTCGAGGCGTTCGGTCCGGTCTTCGCGTACGCGCAGGAGCTCGGGATGCACGTCTACCTGCTGACCGACATGCTCGCGGTGTCCCCGCCGCTGGAGGCGTACCTGGAGCGGACGGTCGGCGGGCTCGACGTCGACGACCCGGCGCTGTGGTCCGTGTACCAGGCGGGCCTGGCCGAGCTGTTCGAGAGCATGCCGTTCGTCGACGGGCTGATGATCCGCGTCGGTGAGGGCGGCGCGGTCTACCAGGCCGGCTGGGACTACTCCTCGAAGCTGGCGGTCACGTCGCAGAGCTCGGTGCAGGCCATGCTGCGTGCGCTGCTGGAGACCGCGGGCGCGCACGACCGCGAGATCATCTTCCGCACCTGGACCGTGGGCGTGGGGGCGGTCGGTGACCTGCACACCAACCCGGAGTCCTACGAGGCCGTGCTGGGCGGGATCGACGACCCGCACCTGATCGTGTCCACCAAGTACACGAGCGGCGACTTCTACAGCCACCTGCCCCTCAACCCGACGCTCGACGTCGGCGCGCACCGCCGCATCGTCGAGTTCCAGGCCCGGCGCGAGTTCGAGGGCTTCGGCGCCCTGCCCAACGACCTGGTGGCCGACGAGGCCCAGGCCCTGCGGCGGTTCCTCGCGGCGAACCCGCACGTGGAGGGCGTGTGGAACTGGACGCAGGACGGCGGTCCGCTGCGTGCGGGGCCCATGTCGCTGTACCTGCGGACGGGGTTCTGGCAGCTGTACGACCTGAACACCTACGGGACGGCGCGGCTCGCGTGGGACCCGGAAGCCGAGCCGTCGCAGGTGACCGGCGACTGGGTGCGGCAGACCCTCTCGGACGACCCCGGCACCGCCACCGCGATCACCGAGGCGCTCGCACGGTCGCGCGAGGCGATCACGCGCGGGCTGTACATCCAGCCGTTCGCGGAGCAGTCCGTCAAGGCGCTGGGCCTCGAGCCGCCGCCCATGATGTGGATCTTCGAGTGGGACATCGTCACCGGCGACTCGGCCGCGCTGGACAGCATCTACGAGGTCAGCCGCGGCTCCCTCGACGAGGCCATCGCGGACGGCGCAGGGGCGGCGGAGGTGTCCGCAGGGATGCGGGAGCAGGTCGCGTCGACGTCTCCCGGCTCCTGGCACTCCCCCGAGCTGTACCAGTCGTTCGTCGACGCGCTCGACTACGAGACGGACCTGCTGGGCACGCTCGCCGCCTACCGGGCGACGGTCTTGCGGCACGCGGAGTGGCTCGACACGGGCAGCGCGACCGCGCACGACCAGTGGCGGACCGCCGAGCACGAGTACCGCGCGGCACGCACGGCGCACGTCGAGCGGTACGCGGGCGACCTGGACCTGCCCGCGTACAGCTTCACCGCCGCCGACCTCGGCAGCGACCGCGCCGACCGGGACCCCGCGATGGCGTGGCTCGCGCGCGTGCTGCTCCTCGCGGTCGCGGTCGTCCTCGTGCTCGGGTTCACGTCGCTGCGGTTCCCCGGCGCGGTGGCGCTCCGGGCACTGGCCCTCGCGGCCACCCGTCCCTGGCGGCTCGGCGAGGTCACTGCCCCGACGACGCGGACCGACCGGGTCGTCGTCTGGGCGCTGCCCGCGGTCGTCCTGGTGGCAAGCCGCTGCGTGCTCACCTGGTTCGCAGCCCCGGCGCACCTCGTCGCGACGCTCGGCGCCTGGCTGGTGCTCGCCGTCGTGCTGCGCTGGGTGGTGCGCGGCCGCGACCCGTTCCCCCTGTGGGCGGCCCTGGGCGGCGTCGTGCTGCTGCGCACGGTCATCCTGCTCGTCGCGCTCGTGGTCCGCGGACCCGGGCACTACTGGTTCGGCTTCTGGACCGACCCCACGGCACGCACCGCCTACGTCACCGTGGCGTTCGCGGCGTTCTGCTGGCTGTTCGTCGTCGTCGGGCTGGTGCTCCGGCGTGCGTACGGCCTCGGCGGCACCGGCTCGCTCGGCGTGACGCTCGCGGCGGGCGGGACCGCGCTCGCGGTCGTGGCCGGCGGTGTCGCGGCCATCGGGCTCGAGAAGGCGCTGACCATCTGGAACGACCAGATGGCGCTGCTGCCCTGGGGGTTGTCGCGGATCCTGGGGATCACCGTGCACCTCGGCATCCCGCCCTCGTCGGCGGGCGTCCTGGCGGTGGTCGGGGTCGTCGTCGCGGCCGTCGGGGTGGGCCTGGCGCTGCTCGGGCGACGTTCGAACGGACTGCGCTTGTAGGGTCGGCGAGGAGCGACACCGGCGGACGGAGGGGCTCTGCGTGCACAGCGTCGAGGTCTTCCTGCTGGTCGCGGGCGCGGTCGCGGTCACCGCGGTGTGCCGACGGCGCGGGTGGCCGGCACCGCTCGTCCTCGTGGCCGCCGCGATCGTCGTCTCGTTCGTGCCGGCGATCCCGCGCTTCGAGATCGAGCCGGAGATCCTGCTCGACTTCGTGCTCCCGCCCCTGCTCTACTCCGCGGCGCTGTCGAGCTCCTACCGCGACTTCCGGACGTCGCTGAACTCGATCACCCGGCTCGGCGTCGGGCTCGTGGTGGTGAGTGCCGCGGCTGTCGCGCTGGTGTTCTGGTGGACGGAGCCCGCCGTCCCGTTCCTGGCGGCGCTCGTCCTGGGTGCGGTCGTCGCGCCGCCGGACGCGGTCGCCGCAGCGGCCGTCGGCAAGCGCCTGGGGCTCCCCCGCCGCGTCATGACGCTGCTGTCCGGCGAGAGCCTCATCAACGACGCCACCTCCCTCACGCTCTACAAGGTCGCCCTCGCCGGCGTCGCGACGGGCGCGTGGGCGTTCGCCGAGGGGCTGACGATCTTCGCGCTCGCGGTGGGCGCCGGGGTGGCGGTCGGGCTCGCCATCGCGTTCGTCGTGCACCTGGTCCGGCTGCGCCTCGACGACCCCGTGGTCGCCTCCGCGGTCGGGCTGCTCACGCCGTTCGCCGCGTACTGGTCCGCGGAGGCCCTGGCCGGCTCGGGCGTGCTGGCCGTCGTCGCGGCGGGCCTCTACCTCGGCCACACCTCGCCGCGCGCGGGCTACGCGACGCGGCTCTACGAGGAGCCGATCTGGTCGACGGTCGACCTCCTGCTCGAGGCGTTCACGTTCGCGCTCATCGGCATGCAGCTCCCGTGGGTGGTGCGCGACGTCATCGCCTCCGACCAGGGGCTCCGGCACGGGATCGCGGTCTCGCTCCTCGTCCTGCTCGTCGCCATCCTGGTGCGGCCGGCCTACATCTTCGTCACCGCACGGTTCGACCTCCTGCGCCTGCGCGGCAGCCACCGACCACCCGGGGACGCGTTGAGCACGCGCGAGTCGGCGGTGGTGTCGTGGGCGGGGATGCGCGGCGTGGTGACGCTGGCCGCCGCCGCCGCCATCCCGCTCACCAGCAACGGCGCGCCCTTCCCCGAGCGCGCCACGATCCAGCTCGCCGCCTACACGGTGGCCATCGGCACGCTGCTGATCCAGGGACTGACCCTGCCGTGGGTGATCCGGCGGCTCGGTGTCGGGTCGGCCGACGAGTCCGTGCGCGACGCCGCGCAGGAAGCGGCCGTCCGCGTCGCGACGGCCGACGCGGTGCAGGAGGTGCTGGAACGGCAGCGCGACGACTGGGGCAAGCACCTCGGACCGGAGCGCGCCGAGGAGCTCATCGAACGCATGTCTGCGGCCTGGCGTGCCCGCGCGACCGCGGCCGCGGTCATGCTCGACCCGGACTCGGCCGACGAGCTGCTGCCCGACGAGCCCGTCGAGCCGCCGGGGCTGACCGGCGTGATGCGCCAGGTCAGCCCGTCGCAGGTCCCCACCGCCGAGGAGGGCCTGCGCACGCAGCGCCTGCGCCGCGAGATCGTCGCCGCGCAGCGCGAGGTCCTCATGGACCGCCGGGACTCCGGGGAGCTCGACGAGGCCGTGATGCGCCGGATGATGCGGGAGCTCGACCTGGAGGACGAGAGCCTGTCGTCGTCGTGGGTCACCCGCGTGCAGCGGCGCTAGCCACCCTGCGGCGCCCACCTTGGATCGTTAAAAGGCGAAACGTTTTACCCCTGGTCCCCCACCCACCGTCGTGCAAATGTGAGCGCTCACACGGCTGATCTCACGGTACCCAGCCATGCGACCTGCAGCTTCGTGGGCGCCCGATGCCGTCCGTCCGCGAGCTCCCCGGCCGACAGCACACACCGCCGGACCCCCGGGCGGTGCTCCCAGAGAGGTGCTCCATGACCACGACACCACGACGAGGGCGACGCTCCCTCGTCGCCGCATCCCTGAGCCTCGCGGTGGCCGCGGCCGGCCTGGCCGCGGCTCTCCCCGCACAGGCAGCCGCCAGCACGCTCGGCGCGGCCGCCGCACAGTCGGGCCGGTACTACGGCACCGCGATCGCCGCGGGAAAGCTGAGCGACTCGACCTACACGACGGTCGCGAACCGTGAGTTCACCATGATCACGGCCGAGAACGAGATGAAGTGGGACGCGACCGAGCCCTCGCAGAACTCGTTCAGCTACAGCCGCGGGGACCAGATCGTGAACTGGGCCCGCAACAACGGCAAGCAGGTCCGCGGCCACGCCCTGCTCTGGCACAACCAGATGCCCGGCTGGGCCCAGGGCCTGTCCGGCACCGCCCTGCGCAACGCCGCGATCAACCACGTGACCAAGGTCGCGACGTACTACAAGGGCAAGGTCTACGCCTGGGACGTGGTCAACGAGGCGTTCGCCGACGGAGGCTCCGGCGGGCGTCGTGACTCCGCCCTGCAGCGCACCGGCAACGACTGGATCGAGGCCGCGTTCCGCGCCGCCCGTGCCGCCGACCCCGGCGCCAAGCTCTGCTACAACGACTACAACACCGACGGCATCAACGCGAAGTCCACCGGCATCTACAACATGGTCAAGGACTTCAAGTCCCGTGGCGTCCCGATCGACTGCGTCGGTCTGCAGAGCCACCTGGGCACCACCATCGCGAGCGACTACCAGGCGAACATCCAGCGGTTCGCGGACCTCGGCGTGGACGTGCAGATCACCGAGCTCGACGTCGAGCAGGGTGGCAACCAGGCGAACATCTACCAGACCGTCACCCGCGCGTGCCTGGCCGTCGCCCGCTGCACCGGCATCACCGTGTGGGGCGTCCGGGACAACGACTCGTGGCGCACCGGCGCCAACCCCCTGCTGTTCGACTCCTCGGGCAACAAGAAGGCCGCCTACACCTCGGTCCTGAACGCCCTGAACGCGGCGACGCCGACCCAGAACCCGACGACGCCGAACCCGACTCCCACCACACCCGACCCGACGCCGACCACCCCCACACCGACCCCGACCTCGGGACCCGGCACGGGCTGCTCGGTCGGCTACACCGCGACCTCGTGGAGCACCGGCTTCACCGCCAGCGTCAAGATCACCAACCTGGGGTCGGCGATCAACGGGTGGACGCTCACCTGGGCCTTCCCCGGCAACCAGACCATCACGCAGGCGTGGAGCACGACCGCGACGCAGAGCGGCAACCAGGTCACGGCGAAGAACGTCGGCTACAACCCGCAGATCCCCGCGGGCGGGACCATCGAGTTCGGGTTCAACGGCGCGTACAGCGGCACCAACCCGTCGCCGACGAGCTTCAGCCTGAACGGAACCGTGTGCAACGGGGGTGTCACACCCACCCCGACTCCGACTCCGACGACGAGCCCGACCACCAACCCGACGCCGACCCCGACCGTCACCCCGACCCCGACACCCACCAGCACCCCGACGTGCTCCCTGCCGTCGAGCTACCGGTGGACCTCCTCCGGCGTCCTGGCCCAGCCGAAGTCGGGCTGGACGTCGCTGAAGGACTTCACGAACGTCGTCTACAACGGCAAGCACATCGTGTACGCGTCGAACGTCGCGAACGGAAACTACGGCTCGATGGCGTTCAGCCCGTTCACGAACTGGTCGGACATGGCCAGCGCGAGCCAGAACGCGCTCCCGTCGGGCACGGTCGCTCCCACGCTGTTCTACTTCGCGCCCAAGAACATCTGGGTGCTGGCCTACCAGTGGGGTCAGTGGCCGTTCATCTACCGGACCTCGACCGACCCGACGAACGTGAACTCGTGGTCGTCGCCGCAGCCGCTGTTCACGGGCAGCATCTCCGGGTCCGGGACCGGTCCGATCGACCAGACGCTCATCGGTGACGGGCAGAACATGTACCTGTTCTTCGCCGGCGACAACGGGAAGATCTACCGGGCGAGCATGCCGATCGGGAACTTCCCGAGCAGCTTCGGGTCGAACTACACGACGATCATGAGCGACACCCAGGCCAACCTGTTCGAGGGCGTGGAGGTCTACAAGGTCGCCGGTCAGAACCAGTACCTGATGATCGTCGAGGCGATGGGCTCGGGCGGGCGGTACTTCCGCTCGTTCACGTCCTCCAGCCTCGACGGCACCTGGACGCCGCAGGCCGCCAGCGAGAGCAACCCGTTCGCGGGCAAGGCCAACAGCGGTGCGACGTGGACCAACGACATCAGCCACGGTGACCTGGTCCGGTCCAACCCTGACCAGACCAAGACGATCGACCCCTGCAACCTGCAGCTGCTCTACCAGGGTCGTGACCCCAACCAGAACCCCGCCTACAACGACCTGCCCTACCGCCCAGGTCTGCTGACCCTCCAGCGGTAACCAGCACGCTCGCGTACGACGGGCCGGCCCCCACCCGGGGACCGGCCCGTCGTGCGTCCCGAGGACCTTCGGCCCATCACGGGCGCCACACGCGTTCCGTAACGTCGAGGTCAGCGGGTCGAAGGGGGCCCGACAGCCTCGACAGGGAGATGAACGGTGACCTCCAGCAGGACCGTCAGCACGACCGTCAGCACGACAGGCAGCGACATCGACACGGCGATCGACCAGCTCGTGGCCCAGGCCGCGAAGGCGCTGAACGAGTACGCGCGCTTCACGCAGGAGGACGTCGACCACCTGGTCAAGAAGGCGTCCGTCGCCGCGCTGGACAAGCACGGCGAGCTGGCGCTTCTCGCCGTGAACGAGACCGGCCGGGGCGTGTTCGAGGATAAGGCCGTGAAGAACATCTTCGCGTGCGAGCACGTCACCAACTCGATGGCGAACCTCAAGTCGGTCGGGGTCATCTCCCGTGACGACCTCACCGGCATCACCGAGATCGCGGAGCCCGTCGGCGTCGTCTGCGGCGTCACCCCGGTGACCAACCCGACCTCGACGACCATCTTCAAGTCGCTCATCGCGCTCAAGACCCGCAACCCGATCGTGTTCGCGTTCCACCCGAGCGCCCAGGAGTCCTCCGTCGCCGCCGCCCGCGTGGTGCGCGACGCGGCCGTGGCCGCCGGGGCGCCCGAGCACTGCATCCAGTGGGTCGAGACGCCGTCGATCGAGGCGACCACGGCCCTCATGAACCACCCCGGCGTCGCGCTCATCCTGGCCACCGGCGGCAACGCCATGGTCCGCGCGGCCTACTCGTGCGGCAAGCCAGCGCTCGGCGTCGGGGCGGGCAACGTGCCTGCGTACATCGAGAAGACCGCGAAGCTCAAGCGGGCCGTCAACGACGTCGTGCTGTCCAAGGCGTTCGACAACGGCATGGTCTGCGCGTCCGAGCAGGCCGTGATCCTCGACGACGTCATCTACGACGCCGCGCTCGCGGAGTTCGCCGTCCTGCACGCCTACCGGGCGAACGCCAAGGAGAAGGCGCTGCTCGAGTCGTTCATCTTCGGGGTCAAGGCCAACGGCAAGAACTGCGGCGAGGCCAGGCTCAACGCGTCCGTCGTCGGACAGACCCCGCAGTGGATCGCGCAGCAGGCGGGCTTCACGGTCCCCGCGGACACCTCGATCATCCTGGTCGAGGTCAGCGGCGTCGGCCCCCAGGAGCCGCTGACGCGCGAGAAGCTGGCCCCGGTGCTGGCCGTGCTGCGCGCCGAGTCCACCGAGCACGGCATCCGCCTGGCCGAGCAGATGGTCGAGTTCGACGGCCTCGGCCACTCCGCCGCCATCCACACGCAGGACGACGCCCTCACCGAGGAGTTCGGCAGCCGCGTCAAGGCCGTCCGGGTCATCGCGAACGCGCCCTCGTCGCTGGGCGGCATCGGCGACATCTACAACGCGTTCATCCCGTCGCTCACGCTCGGCTGCGGCTCCTACGGCCACAACTCGGTGTCCAACAACGTCTCGGCGGTGAACCTGGTGAACATCAAGCGGATCGGCCGCCGGAACAACAACCTGCAGTGGTTCAAGGTGCCGGCCAAGACGTACTTCGAGCCGAACGCCATCCGCTACCTCGCGGACATGCCCGACGTCGAGCGCGTGACCATCGTGACCGACGCGACCATGACGACCCTCGGGTTCGTCGACAAGATCATCGACGTCCTGAACCGCCGGTCGTCCAAGGTCGCGCTGCAGATCATCGACCAGGTCGAGCCCGAGCCGTCCGTGCAGACCGTCCAGGCGGGCGCCGCGCAGATGCGCCACTTCCGGCCCGACACGATCATCGCGCTCGGCGGTGGCTCGCCGATGGACGCCGCGAAGGTCATGTGGCTGCTGTACGAGCACCCGGAGATCCACTTCTCCGACCTCAAGCAGAAGTTCTTCGACGTCCGCAAGCGCGCCTTCAAGTTCCCCGTGCTGGGCGAGCTGGCGCAGCTCGTGTGCATCCCGACGACCTCGGGCACGGGCGCGGAGGTGACGCCCTTCGCGGTGATCAGCGACCCGTCCACCGGGAAGAAGTACCCGCTGGCCGACTACGCGCTGACCCCGTCGGTCGCCATCATCGACCCCGTCCTCACGTCGAAGATGCCGCCGTCGCTGGCCGCCGACTCCGGGTTCGACGCCCTCACGCACGCCACCGAGGCGTACGTCAGCGTCTACGCCAACGACTTCACGGACGGCATGGCGATGCAGGCCGTGCGCCTGATCTTCGAGAACCTCGCCACGTCGGTGAACGGCGACCCGGCCGACCCGGCCACCCAGGACGCCCGCGAGACCATGCACAACGCCGGCACGATCGCCGGGATGGCCTTCGGCAACTCGTTCCTCGGCATCGTGCACGCGATGGCCCACGTCGTCGGCTCGACGTACCACCTGGTGCACGGCCGCACGAACGCGACCCTGCTGCCGCACGTCATCCGCTACAACGGCACGGTCCCCACCAAGCTCACCAGCTGGCCCAAGTACGAGCACTACGTCGCACCCGAGCGGTTCCAGCAGCTCGCCGCGATGCTCGGGCTCCCCGCGTCCACGCCGGCGGAGGGCGTCGAGTCGTACGCGCTGGCCGTGGAGTCCCTGCGGGCCCGCGTCGGCATCCCCGCGTCCTTCCACGCGCAGGGCGTCGACGAGCAGGAGTTCCTCGCCCGGCTCGACGAGGTCGCGATGGGCGCCTACGAGGACCAGTGCGCCCCCGCGAACCCGCGGATGCCGATGATCGAGGACATGAAGGACCTGATGACCGCGGCCTACTACGGCACGTCGCTGACCGACGTCCGCAGCCGCCGCAGCGAGCAGCCCACGACCGACCGGGTCCCCTCCCCCGTCGCGTAGCTGCTCGCCCCCGACGCCCCGCCACGACATCGGGCGGGGCGTCGGCGCGTCTCCGATGGGCGCGTCGGCGTGACCCCGGGCAGACTGTGGGCCCGAACCCCGCTCCCGACGACCCACCCGGAGGACACATGAGCTCGACCCGCCCTCGACTGGCCCGAGTCGGCGCCCCCGTCGTCGCCGCCCTCCTCGCCCTCGGCCTCGCCGCGTGCTCCGACGCGGACATCGACGACGCCGCGCAGCAGGCCAAGGACGCCGCGAGCGAGGCCCGCAGCGCGATCGACGACCTCAAGGCACAGGTCGACGACGCCAAGGCGGAGGCCGATGCCGCCGAGCAGAAGATCGCCGACGTCAAGGAGCAGCTCGGCTCCCTCGACGACACGGCCAAGGCGCAGGCCGACCAGGCCGTCGCGGACGCGCAGACCGCCGTGGCGGACGCGCAGGCCGCGCTGGAGCAGGCCGGGGCCCAGGGAGACGCCGCGTCGAAGCAGGCGCTGGCCGACGCCGAGGCACAGGTGGCCGACGCCCAGGCCGAGCTCGAGGCCGCCAAGTCGAACGCCGCCGGCGAGGCCGCCGACTCCCTCGACCAGCTCGCGCAGCAGCTGACCACGCTCGGCGACAAGCTCGAGAGCGCCGCGAACAGCTGACGGCGGGCGGCAGGCCCGTCACAGCAACGATCGCCGTCCGGTTGTGCCCGGACGGCGATCCGTTGCGTGGTGATCGGGTGAATTCCACGCTCGTCGGCGCGGGATGTTGTACCTGAGCGGTCCCGTGCCGATCTTCAGAGCATGGCCGAACGACAGGCGCAGCGGGTTCTGCGGCGACACCACGTGGAGTGGTGGATCGTCGGAGCCTGGGCGTCCCTCGCACTGGTCGTGGTCGCGGGCCTGAGCGCCGCGGCCGGACTCGTGGTCTGAGCGGACGCACGTCGGGCCGGTCATCGACCGGCCCGGTCGGGGCGACGCCGTCCGTCTCTCGACGACGACCTCCGCGACGGCCGCCGGATCGTGCACGATGTGCGCCATGCACGCACCCCGCCGCTCCACGGCGATCACTCTCGGCGTCACCAGCGCGGTCGCCCTCCTGCTGTCCGGCTGCGCCTCGAACACCGACTACCAGGGCGTGTGCATCGACAAGGACACCCAGACGCGGCTGGACGACGAGAGCTGCGACGACTCCGACCCCGGCTACGTCGGCGGCTCGCACGGCTGGTTCTTCCTCGCGCGCGGCACGAGCGCGCCCGCCGTCGGCGACACCGTGGCCAGCGGCTCGGGCATCCCGCCGGTGGGGACGTCGTCCGTGAGGGGTGGCGTGTCGGCCGACGGGGGGACGGTCTCCGGCTCGACCACCCGCGGCGGCTTCGGCTTCCACTCCAGCGGCCACGTCGGAGGCTGACCGTGCGTCGACTGGCGTGCACTCCCCGTGCGGGGTTCCTCGACGCGGTCCGCTCGCAGGGCCTGACGTACCCGACGACGCGGCTCGAGGACGGCGGCGAGGTGCCGTACTGGTTCGAGGGCGCCTACTACGAGCTCACGGGTCCCGAGGTGGAGCACCTGGAGAGCGTCACGGAGCAGCTGCACCAGATGTGCGTGGAGGCGGCCCGCTTCCTGGCCACGGGTGCGATGGGCACCCTGGGCCTGCCGGCGGGGACGTTCGACCTGGTCAGGGAGAGCCTCGCCGCGCGGCCCCCGTCGCTGTACGGGCGGTTCGACCTCGCGTACGACGGGACCGGCCCGGCCAAGCTCCTCGAGTACAACGCGGACACCCCGACCGGCCTGATCGAGTCGTCCGTCGTGCAGTGGTTCTGGTTGCAGGACGTGCTGCCCGAGCGCGACCAGTTCAACTCGCTGCACGAGCGGCTCGTGCGCCGGTGGCAGCTCCTCGGTCCCGATCTCCCGTCGAACCGGGTGCACTTCGCGCACATCGACCACGACACCGCCTACGAGGAGTGGATGACGATCGTGTACGTCATGGACACGGCCCAGCAGGCCGGTCTGGAGACCGTGGGCCTGACCGTCGGCGACATCGGGTTCGCCGCGGCCACCGGTGACTTCGTCGACCTCGCCGACGAGCGCATCGAGACCTGCTTCAAGCTCTACCCGTGGGAGAACATGCTGCGCGAGGAGTTCGGCAGGCACGTCGCGGCCGACCCGGGCAGGGTCACGTGGATCGAGCCGCTCTGGAAGGTCGTCCTGTCGAACAAGGCGCTCCTGGCGGCGCTGTGGCACCTCTACCCGCACCACGAGAACCTGCTGCCGTCGTACCTGGGCTCACCCGGCACCCTCGTGGACTGGGTGGCCAAGCCGCTGCACGGCCGCGAGGGCGACGCCATCCGCATCCACGCAGCCGGCATCGAGTCCACGCAGCCCGGTCCCTACGGCGGAGAGGGCTACCTCTACCAGCAGTGGTGCCCGCTGCCCGACTTCGACGGGAACAAGGCCGTCGTCGGGTCCTGGGTCGTCGGTGAGCACGCCGCGGGTGTCGGCATCCGGGAGTCCGACGGCTGGGTCACCGACTTCTACGCACGGTTCGTCCCGCACGCCATGACCACCCCGGCACCGACCCTCGCCCAGCGGGAGGAGTGGCTCGTCGAGGACCTGACAGTCGCGCGTCGTTAGCCTTCACCCATGACCCCACCCCGCTGGCAGGACGTCGCGCGCGCGACCGGGCTGATGGGCGACGACGGCGTCCCGCGGGCCACGGTGTTCGCCGAGATGTCCGCGCTCGCCGCCCGTACCGGGGCGGTCAACCTCGGTCAGGGCTTCCCCGACGTGGACGGACCGGCGTCGGTCGCCCGGGCCGCCGCGGACGCGATCGCGGCGGGCGCCAACCAGTACCCGCCCGGCCCGGGGATCCCCGAGCTTCGTGCGGCGGTGGCCGAGCACCAGTCGTCGCGGTACGGGCTGACCTGGGACCCCGACCGGGAGGTGCTGGTCACCGCCGGCGCGACGGAGGCCCTCGCGGCCACCGTGCTCGCGCTCGCCGGACCGGGCGACGAGGTGCTCACCCTCGAACCCTTCTACGACTCGTACGCGGCCGTCGTCGCGCTCGCGGGTGCCACCCACACGACCGCCCCGCTGGTCGCCACCGACAGCGGCTTCCGCCTCGACCTCGACGCCCTGGCCGCCGCGTTCACCCCGCGGACCCGCCTGGTCCTGGTGAACACCCCGCACAACCCCACCGGCACGGTGCTGACCCGCGACGAGCTCTCCGCGATCGCCCGGCTCGCCGTCGAGCACGACGCCCTCGTCGTCACCGACGAGGTGTACGAGCACCTGGTGCTGGACGGGTCGGGCGCCGTGCACGTGCCCATCGCCACGCTGCCCGGCATGGCCGAGCGCACGCTGACCATCTCCTCAGCCGGCAAGACGTTCTCGTTCACGGGCTGGAAGATCGGCTGGGTGACCGGGCCGGAGCCGCTGGTCACCGCGGTCCGCACCGTCAAGCAGTTCCTCACCTACGTCAACGGCGCGCCGTTCCAGCCCGCGGTCGCGTTCGCCCTCCGGGACCCGGACGTCGCCGCCTGGGTGGTCGAGCTGGCGCACTCGCTGTCCCGGCGTCGGGACCTGCTCTGCGCGGGGCTCGAGGATGCGGGCTTCGCGGTCGTCCGGCCGCAGGGCACCTACTTCGTGCTCGCCGACGCGGCGCCCCTCGGGTACACCGACGGTGCCGCGCTGTGCCGGGACCTGCCCAGGCTGGCCGGCGTGGTCGGGGTGCCCGTCACCGCGTTCACGCACGCGGGCTCCGACGTCGACCGCGCGCTGCGGTCCTGGGTGCGGTTCACGTTCGTCAAGCGCGACGAGGTGCTGACGCAGGCCGTGACCGGCCTGCACCGGCTGCACCGGGGCTGACCCGGGCCTCTGGTCAGCCCGACCAGGCGCCGTCGCGGTGGTACGCGGGCGTCGCGAGCGCGAGCACGAGCAGGGCCGCGACGGACGCGCCGACCATGACGGCCGCCATCGCGACCGCGTCGCCACCCAGCAGGCCCGACAGCGGGCTCACGATGCCGGACACGCCGGCCTGCGTCGCGCCGATGACGGCGGCGGCCGTGCCGGCGACCTCCCCGTGCCGGCTCAGGGCCAGCGCGGAGGCGTTGGGCGGCACGAAGTTGACCATCGCGAGGATGAGCCAGAGCACCACCAGCAGCGCGACGAGCCCGCCCCAGCCGGTGATCGCGATGGCCAGCAGCACGAGCGTGAGCACCACCGAGACGGGCAGGACCACGCGCACGATCCGGATCGGAGCCACCCGCCGCACCAGCGAGGCGTTCACCTGCGCGCCCGCGACCAGACCGATCCCGTTGACGGCGAACAGCAGCGAGAACTGCTGCGCGGACAGCCCGTAGCCCTCGCGCAGCACGAACGGGGACGCCACCACGTAGCTCATGAGCACCGCGACCCCGAGACCCGGCAGGATCGCGAGGGCGACGAAGTGGCGGTCGCGCAGCAGGTTCCTGTAGCCCGCCAGCGCGGTGCCCAGCCCGCCCTCGCGACGCCGTCCCGGAGGGAGCGTCTCGGGCAGCCGGCGCCAGACCACGACCCACAGCACGACCCCGAACACGGCGAGCGCCGCGAACACCCCGCGCCAGCCCCACTGACCTGCGATGACGCCGCCGATCGACGGCGCGAACAGCGGCGCCACCCCGATCACGAGCATCAGCCGGGACATCAGGCGCGACGCGTCCGAGCCGACGAACCGGTCCCGGATGACCGCCATGGCCACGACCGTGGCCGACGCGTTGAAGAACCCCTGCATGGTGCGCAGCGCGATCAGCGGCACGATCGCGGGGGCGACCGCGCACAGCAGCGACGTCACGACGTGCAGCGAGACACCGACCAGCACGGGCTTGCGACGCCCGAACCGGTCCGACAGCGGCCCGATCACCAGCTGACCCACGGCGCCGCCGATGAGCATCGCCGTCATCGTGAGCTGCGCCGCCGTGGCGGAGGTGTTCAGGTCCTTCGCGACGTCCGGCAGCGACGGCAGGTAGATGTCCGTGGAGATGGCCGGCAGGGCGCACATCAGCCCCAGCAGCAGCACGTACTTGGCGTTCGGCCGGTACTGCGGGGCGGGTGCGGCGTCGACCACCGGCACGACCCCGGGGGGTACGACGCCTGCGGCCGGCGCGTGGCCGGTCGGGGCGGTGGAGGTGGTGCGCGAGCTCATTGGCACGATTCTCCCACAGATAACGAATCGATTCGATCTCAGCGCGGTGTGATGTCACACGCACCTGGCAGGCTGGCCCCCATGTGTGGTCGATACGCCTCCTTCCGTGAGGACCAGGCGCTGGCCGACGAGTTCGCCATCGCGACCGTCGCCGACGACGTCCGGCTGCTGGGCCCGTCCTGGAACGTCGCGCCCACCGACGGCGTCCGCATGGTGGTGGAGCGCGCGGACAAGGAGACCGGGGAGATCACCCGGCAGCTGCGCGTCGCCCGCTGGGGCCTGGTGCCGTCGTGGGCGAAGGACATCTCCGTCGGCAGCCGGATGATCAACGCCCGCGTGGAGTCGATCGAGGAGAAGTCGTCGTTCGCCCGTCCGTTCGCCGTCCGCCGCGCCCTCCTGCCCGCCGACGGCTACTACGAGTGGAAGAAGGCTGCACCCGGCGCGCCCGGGCCTGCAGGCAAGCGCAAGCAGCCCTTCTACCTGCACCCCGCCGACGGCGACGTCGTCGCGCTCGCGGGCCTGTACGAGTTCTGGAAGGACCCCACCAAGGCCGACGACGACCCCGCCCGCTGGGTGGTCAGCGCCACCGTCATCACGCGGCCCGCCTCTGCCGAGCTCGCCCACATCCACGACCGCCAGCCGCTGATGCTGCGGTCGGACGCCTGGTCGGCCTGGCTCGACCCGGCCGTCGGCGCCGACGGTGCCCGCGAGCTGCTGGAGACGCCCGGACCGGACATCGTCGCCACCCCGGTGTCCACGGCCGTCAACAGCGTGGCCAACAACGGCACGTCGCTGGTCGACGAGGTCGACCCGCAGGACGACACCCGGTAGGGGTCGGGGTCAGAGCAGGCCGTTGGCCCGGAAGACGCGGTCCAGGATCTGGTGGATCACCGGCGCCTTGAGGTCGTTGTAGTCCGACACCAGGCCACCGCCACCGGTCCGCAGCCGGTCCGCGGCCGCGCGCTTGGCCTCCGCGTAGGCCGCGCGGTCCTCGGGGTGCTCGCGCAGCCAGTCGCGCAGGAGGGCGTGCCGGACCACCTCGGGACAGCCCGGGCTCCAGACGTGCAGATTCGCGCGCGGCACGTCGTGGGTGAGCAGGCGGTGCTGGTGCCAGGCGCGCTCGCGCAGGCTGAGCGTGAAGCCGGCGGCCTCCAGCTGCGGCCGGTACCGGTCCTCGTCGGCCGAGTCGGCCACGGTCAGGTCGAGGTCGATCACCGGCTTGGCGGCCAGGCCCGGGACCGACGTCGACCCGACGTGCTCCAGTGCGAGCACCTCGTCGCCGAGCGCCTGCGTGACGAGGCCGGCGAGCCGCGCGTACGCGTCGGGCCAGGCAGGGTCGTACTCGGCGACGACGATGGCGCCCGACTGCGGTGGCACGAGCCACTCGGCGACGTCGGGGTCGAACGGGTAGGAGCGGACGATCTCCTCGGCGCTGGCCACCGTCCGAAACTAGTCCGCGGCCCGCAGCCGCACCGGCGCCACCGACCCGATCCCGGCCAGCCGCCGGGCAGGGCGCGGCTCGAGCGCGAAGCGCGGGTCGGCCGACAGGACGGCCGCGGTCGCCTCGTCGACGAGCACGGTGCTGGGGTCCGCGATGTCGGTGAGCCGCGCGGCCAGGTTCACATCCGGACCGAAGACGTCGCCGAACCGCGACAGCACCCGCCCCCACACGAGCCCGACCCGCACGGGCGTCACGCCACGCGCACCCTCGAACAGCCCGCCGGTCGTGGTCTCGCGGTCGACGTCCAGCTCCTTGCCCAGGGTGTCCGCGAGGTCGAGGGCGATCAGGGCACCGGTCGCGGCACTGTCCGCGACGAACAGGATCGCGTCGCCGATGGTCTTGACCACGCGGCCGCCGTTGGCCGAGACGATGTCCCGGGCGGCCGCCTCGAAGCGCTGGACGAACTGCGAGAGGTCGGTGGAGCCGAGGCCTGCGGTGCGGCGGGTGAACGAGACCATGTCGGCGAACCCGACGGCACGGGCCAGGGGCAGGGCGGTCCGGTCGGGCCCGGGGTCGCGGAGCTGGCCGAACTCCCCGGCGTAGCGGCCGGCGATCGCGGCGAGCTGGCGCCGGTAGGAGTGCACCAGCTGCGCCTCGAGGACGGGCGCGAGGGACGCGAGGCGGTCGAGGACGAGCAGCCGTGCGGAGGTGTCGTCGAGCTCGTACCGGCCGGCCATGTCCTCCACGAGGGCCTCGACCTGCCACAGGGCGAGCCGGTCGGAGGTGTGGCCCAGCGCGCGCGTGACGGTGATGACGGTGCGCAGGTCGAGCCCGTGCTCGCGGACCAGGGCCGCGGCGCGGTCGATGGCCTCCGCGTCGCGCTCGGTGTAGATCGGGTCGTCCGGGTCGGCGTGCGGCAGGCCCATCGTGGTCCAGAAGCCGCGGACGACGTCGATGTCGATGCCGGCGCGCTCGGCCAGGTCGTGCGCGCTGAGGGTGCGGGGGCCGCCGAGCAGCTCGGCGTCGAGCTCCCCCACCGTCGACTCGAGGAAGTCGAGGTCCTGCGATCGATCGTCCGGCACGGGACGAGGGTAGTTCACCGGGCCGAGCGGACGTGGCGTACGTCACCCGCGAGCACGCGGTGGGTCACCCCGTCGTCGTCGACGACCACGAGGGCGCCGTCGTCGTCGAGCCGCGCCGCGAGGCCGCTGACGGTCCCGTCCCCCGGCAGCTCCACCCGGACCCGCGTGCCGAGGGTGCTGCACACGGCGGCGACCTCGTCGGCGAGCCCGGAGCCGACGGCGTCCCCGCCGGAGTCGCGCCACCGCTGGGCCACCTCGAGCTGCGCGGCGACGAGGGCGACGAGCATCCCCTCCCGGTCGACGTGCTGCGCGCCCGCGAGCGCGAGTGACGTCGCGCTGTCCACGGGCAGCTCGTCGGCACCCTGCAGGACGTTGATCCCGATCCCGATGACGACCGCGGGCGGCTGCCCGGCCGGCAGTGCGACGACCTCGGTGAGGATCCCGCCGACCTTGCGCGCGGCCCCCCAGCCCTCGACCTCGGTCCCGGCGGGCACGAGCAGGTCGTTGGGCCACTTCAGGGTCGCGGGGACGCCCGCGGTGGCCCGCAGCGCGTTGACGGCGCCGAGCCCGGCGAGCAGCGAGATCCAGCCGAACGACGCGGCGGGGACGGGCGGGCGGACCACGAAGCTGCAGGTCAGCGCGGTCCCGCGCGGCGTCTCCCACGAGCGTCCGGCACGGCCGCGGCCGCCGGTCTGGTGCTCTGCGACGAGCACGCTGGCGTCCGGCCACGAGGCCGGGTCGGCGCGCAGGGCGTCGGCCAGGTCGGTGTTGGTGGACCCGGTGCTGTCGACCACCTCGACCCGGGTGAGCGGGCCGGCGGGGGCGAGGAGGAGGTCGCGGAGCTCGGCGACGCGGAGGGAGGGCATGAAAGACACAGCGCCCATGATGGCGCGCGTTGTGGGAACCCGACACCCCGACGCGACCAGAACCGTGATCGGCCTGCACGTGCATGTCGGGCTCCGACAACTAGCCTCGGTCGAGTGACTGACACGCAACAGCCCGTCGAGACGGCCCCGCGCACCACGGCCGCCAAGCTGGCCGACCTCGCCGACCGCTACGAGGCGGCCGAGGCCGCCGAGCAGGGAGCCGTCGACAAGCAGCACGCGCGCGGCAAGCGGTCCGCCCGCGAGCGCATCGAGCAGCTCCTCGACCCGGGCTCGTTCACCGAGCTGGACGCGTTCGTCCGGCACCGGTCCCAGAACTTCGGCCTCGACAAGAAGCGCATCCCCGGCGACGGCGTGGTCGTCGGGCACGGCACGGTCGACGGCCGCCCGGTGTGCATCTACTCGCAGGACTTCACGGTCTTCGGCGGCAGCCTGGGCGAGGTGCACGGCCAGAAGATCACGAAGGTGATGGACCTGGCGCTGCGCACGGGCGTCCCCCTGATCGGGATCAGCGACGGCGGCGGCGCCCGGATCCAGGAGGGTGTCGCGGGGCTGACGCAGTTCGCGGAGATCTTCCGTCGCAACGTCGCCGCGTCCGGGGTGATCCCGCAGATCAGCCTCATCCTGGGCCCGTCGGCGGGCGGGGCGGTGTACTCCCCCGCGCTGACGGACTTCATCGTCATGGCCGACGGCACCTCCAACATGTTCATCACGGGCCCCGACGTCATCCGCGCGGTCACCGGCGAGGACGTCGGGTTCGAGGAGCTCGGTGGCGCGACGACGCACAACACCCGGTCCGGGGTCGCCCACTACATGGCGTCCGACGAGGACGACGCGCTCGACTACGTGCGCTCCCTGCTGATCTACCTCCCGCAGAACAACCTCACCGACCCGGTGACGTTCGACCACGAGGCCGACCTGGAGGTCAGCGAGGCCGACGAGGAGCTCGACACGCTCCTGCCCGACTCGGACAACCAGCCGTACGACATGCGCACCGTCCTGGAGCACGTGCTGGACGACGGGGTCCTGCTGGAGGTCCAGCCGCTGTACGCGAAGAACGTGCTGATCGGCTTCGGGCACGTCGAGGGGCACCCGGTCGGGATCGTCGCCAACCAGCCCCTGGCGATGGCCGGCACGCTCGACATCAACGCCGCCGAGAAGGCCGCGCGCTTCGTGCGGACGTGCGACGCGTTCAACATCCCGGTCCTCACGTTCGTCGACGTGCCGGGCTTTCTGCCGGGCACCGACCAGGAGTGGAACGGCATCATCCGGCGCGGCGCCAAGCTCATCTACGCGTACGCCGAGGCGACCGTCCCGCTCGTCACCGTCATCACCCGCAAGGCGTACGGTGGCGCCTACATCGTCATGGGCTCCAAGCAGCTCGGCGCCGACGTGAACCTGGCCTGGCCCACCGCGCAGATCGCCGTCATGGGTGCCGGTGGCGCCGTGAACATCCTGCAGCGCGGCGCCCTGAAGTCCGTCGCGGCCGAGGGTGGCGACGTCGAGGCCGAGCGCCGGCGCCTGACGGCCGAGTACGAGGAGGCGATCGTGAACCCGTGGGACGCGGCGGACCGGGGCTACGTCGACGCGGTGATCCCGCCGTCGCAGACCCGCACCGAGATCACGAAGGCCTTGCGCCTGCTGCGCACCAAGCGCGCGAGCCTGCCGCCCAAGAAGCACGGGAACATCCCGCTGTGAGCGACCACGAGCACGACGAGCATGACGAGCAGAGCGGTCATGATCCGCTCTCGCACGGCCCGGAGCCGTTGGTCGGCGTCGACGCGACCGACCTGCACGCCGCCGTCGCCGCCCTGGCGACCGCACTGCACGGGTACGTCGACGCCGCGGTGGGCGTTCGCGCCGAGTTCGGGTCGCGGGAGGCCGACGAGGACCCCCGGATCCTCGTGCTGGAGTCGGAGATCGGCGGCCTGAACGCGCAGCTGTACGACCTGCTGCACGAGCGGCTCGGCCTGCACGCCGATCTCACCGGCATGTCGTGGGGCGACGACGAGCACGGCGACGCCGACGGACCCCGCAGCGACGCCGAGCTCGACACGTTCCACCTCGGGTTCGTCGTCGGGCCGCCGCCGGGGACGTCGGACCTGTCCCTGGAGTCCGTGCTGGACGTCGTCGAGCAGGGCGGCGCGGACCTGGCGCAGCGGCTCGTGGACGCCGGTTTCGAGGTCGGCGAGTGGGGTGCGTCGCGCGGAGCGGCGGTCGCGTTCGAGGAGGACGACGACGAGGACGACGACGGCGACGACGTGACGGGGAGCTCATGAGCACGCGCGACGCGGACGTGCAGGTGGTCCGCGGCACCCCGGACGACCTGGAGCTGGCCGCCCTGGTGGCGGGCCTGATGGCGGCGGCCTCCGAGCGCGCCCGGCTCGCCGAGGAGCGGGACCATGCGGTCTCGGCACCCTGGGCGGACCGGCGCCGAACGATGCGCGGCACCCGCGTGGGCCTGCGTCCCGGCCCGGACGCGTGGCGCTGGAGCCTGCGCGCCTGAGCGCTCGACTCGTGGGTACCCGCGAGTAGGGTCGAGCGGGTGACGACGACGCCCACCACCCCGGACGCGCTCACCGAGCGCCCGCCCTCCCCGATCGACACGATCGCCGAGGCGTACATGACCCAGTACGCGACCCTCGACCCGCTGGCGGCGACCAGCATGGGGATCGCCGGGCACGACCACGAGATGACCGACCACTCCCCGGCCGGTCTCGAGGCCCGTGCGGAGCTCACCCGGAGCACCCTGCAGGCCCTGGACGGCGCCTCTCCGACGGACGAGATCGACCAGATCACGCTGGCCGCGATGCGGGAGCGGCTCGGCCTGGAGCTCGAGCTGCACGAGGCCGGCGAGTTCCTGCGGGACCTGAACAACATCGCGTCCCCGGTCCAGAACCTGCGCGACGTCTTCGACGTCATGCCGACCGGGGACGTCGAGGCCTGGTCCAACATCGCCGCCCGCCTGAACGCGCTGCCGTTCGCGGTCGACGGCTACATCGAGTCGCTGCGCCTCGCCGCGAGCACGGGTGGGATCGCCGCGGTCCGCCAGGTCGACGAGGCCGCCCGCCAGGCCGCCGAGCTGGCCGACCCGGCGACGTCGTTCTTCACGACCTTCATCACCGGTGCCGACGTGGACGCGGTCCTGGACGAGTCGGCCGCGTGCTCCCTGGTCCGCGCCGAGCTCGAGCACGGCGCCACCGCGGCCCGCGGCGCGTACGCGACCCTGGCGGCGTTCCTGCGCGACGAGCTGTCGCCGCAGGCCCCGCAGGCGGACGCGGCCGGCCGCGAGCGGTACGCCCTGTGGTCACGCGCGTTCCTGGGCGCCACGGTCGACCTGGAGGAGACGTACCGGTGGGGGCTCGAGGAGCTCGCCCGGGTCGTCGCCGAGCAGGAGGCCGTCGCCGCGCAGATCGCCGGACCCGGTGCCACGGTCGCGGACGCCGTCGCCAAGCTCGACGAGAACCCGGCCGGCACCCTGCACGGCACCGACGCGCTGCAGGCGTGGATGCAGGAGACGTCGGACGCGGCGATCGAGGCCCTGGACGGCACGCACTTCGACATCCCGGTCCCGGTGCTGACCCTCGAGTGCCGCATCGCCCCGACGCAGAACGGCGGCATCTACTACACGGGGCCCAGCGACGACTTCAGCCGTCCGGGCCGCATGTGGTGGTCGGTCCCCCCGGAGGTCACCACCTTCAACACGTGGCGCGAGAAGACGACGGTCTACCACGAGGGCGTCCCTGGCCATCACCTGCAGATCGGCCAGGCGGTGTTCCAGCGGGCGACGCTGAACACGTGGCGCCGGCTGGCGTGCTGGACGTCGGGCTACGGCGAGGGCTGGGCGCTGTACGCCGAGCGCCTCATGGCCGACCTGGGCTTCCTCGACGACCCGGGCGACCGGCTGGGCATGCTCGACGGCCAGCGGATGCGGGCCGCCCGGGTGGTGTTCGACATCGGCGTCCACCTCGGCCTGGAGGCGCCCGACGAGTGGGGCGGCGGGACGTGGGACGCCGACAAGGGCTGGGAGTTCCTCATCGCCAACATCAACATGCCCGAGGCGTTCATCCGGTTCGAGTGGAACCGGTACCTGGGCTGGCCGGGCCAGGCGCCCTCGTACAAGATCGGCCAGCGGCTCTGGGAGCAGACGCGCGACGCCGCGGCCGCCGAGGCGGAGGCGAAGGGCGAGGAGTTCGACCTGCGCGCCTTCCACGCCCGCGCGCTGAGCATGGGCGCCCTGCCGCTGGACGTGCTGCGGACGGCGTTCGCCGGCTGACGACGACGGGCCGGTGGCTGCTGCCACCGGCCCGTCGTGCACGTGCGCGTCAGGCGAGGATGATCGAGCCGTACTTGACCAGGATCGCGACGGCCAGCAGCACGATGAGCGCGATGGTGACGAACCAGTCGTTGCCGTGGTCCACGAACCGGCGGGCGGCGGGACCCCATCGGCCGGGGAACGTGATGACACCTTCGCGCACGTTCAGGCGCGTGAGTCCGGCCCAGACGAGGGTCGTCGTGACGGTGATGAGCAGGCACCAGGGGCACAGCGCCTTGATGACGAAGTACGCCTCGAAGAACAGCCACCACGCGAACAGGAAGCCGAGCGTGTAGATCGCCTGCGCGCCGAGCATGAACCAGCGCGGGAACACGACCCGTCCGAGGACGGCCACGGCGACCGTGATGACCACCGCCTCGGCGGCGATGCCGAGGAACGCGTTGGGGAACCCGAACAGCTCCGCCTGCCAGCTCTTCGCCACGACGCCGCAGCTGATGACCGAGTTGAGGTCGCAGCCCAACGTCGCGTCCGGGTCCGCCGCGAGCGTGAGCGCCTCGATCGAGAGCACGAACGACGCCAGCAGCCCCAGCGCACCGGAGATGATCATCTCGATCGCGGTCCGCGCCCGCCACGCCTGCGACGGCGGCTCCAGCAGGTCGGGGTCGGGGTCGGGGTCGACCTCGTCGAAGTCGTCCAGGTCGTCGCCGTCCAGCTCGTTCGCCGACGACCTCGTCGCGTCACCCACGGTGTCTCCTCGCGTCCCTCGTGACCCGGACCGGCGGTACCGCCCGCCGCACCCGGACACAGCGCGCCCATTGTGCCCTGACGCCCTGTGCCGTGGGCACGGGTCGGAGGTCCCGGGAGGTCCCGTCGAACTAGGCTGCCCCTCCGTGACCCGTCTCCTGCTCGCCTCCGCCTCGCCCGCCCGTCGCGCCACCCTCGTCGCCGCGGGGATCGAGCCCCTCGTCGCCGTGTCGGGCGTCGACGAGGAGGCCGTCCTCGCCGCGGCCCGCGAGCGGTTCGGGGAGCTGGACCCGGCCGATGCCGTGCTCCTGCTGGCGCAGGCCAAGGTGGAGGACGTCTCCCGCACCCTGCCCGAGGAGCTCGAGGACGCCGACGACCTGCTCCTGCTGGGCTGCGACTCGATGCTGGAGCTGGACGGTCAGATCTACGGCAAGCCCGTGGACGCCGCCGACGCGACGGCCCGCTGGCGTGCGATGCGCGGGCGGACGGGTGTGCTGCACACCGGGCACTGGCTGATGGACGAGCGCGACGTGCCCGCGATGCTCGGGGCGACGTCGTCGACGACGGTCCGGTTCGCGGACCTGTCCGACGCGGAGATCGACGCGTACGTCGCGACGGGTGAGCCGCTCGCGGTAGCGGGTGCGTTCACGGTCGACGGTCTGGGTGGCCCGTTCGTGGAGCGGATCGAGGGCGACCACCACGGGGTCGTCGGCCTGAGCCTGCCCCTGCTGCGCGAGCTGCTCGGCGAGGTGGGCGTGAGCATCCCCGACCTCTGGCGGGATCAGTGACCAAAGTCCCTGATGGGAGGCCTGGTCCACACGGAACGATCAAGTCGTGGGCCAGCCCGAGAGGCCCATCGGAGCCCGGGTAGGCCGGGCCCGCTCTGGGCGCCCGAGGACACCTCATGTCGACTCTCCCTGCACCGACCAACCGCTTCGTCCGCATCTCCGGCCTCCTGGCGATCATCGCCGGCGCCGTGTTCGTCATCGCCGGGGGCGTGACGTGGGGTGCGGTCTCGTCCCACCTCGCGGCCGAGAACATCACGGTCTCTGAGGACGCCGCGGCCTTCGGCGGGCAGACCGTCGACACGCCGTGGGAGGCGTACGCGCAGGCCGAGATCATCAACCACCACGCCCTCGAGGCCACGGACGGCAAGACGTACGCCGAGCTCGAGAAGGACGACCCGCTGCGCGCCGTCGCGATGAACGGCTCCTTCCTGCGGGCCTCGCTGTTCACGTCGGTGGTGGCCTTCGGTGTCGCCGCCCTCGTCATGGGCATCGGCGTGGTCTTCGGCATGATCGGGTTCGCCCTGCGGCGCCTGGCGCCCGCGACGGCACCGGCCCCCGCACCGGCCGACGAGAACCTTCTCGCACGCGTCTGACGCACGCTCCACGAGCCCGGTCCCGCGCGGGACCGGGCTCGTCACTTGTGGTGACCGGACAACCCGGCGCGCGCAGAACGCTCGTGACGGACACGCCGTCTGAGGATCCCTACAAGGAGGCACCGACGGCCTTGGCCGGATCGACAATCTTGTGCGGGCACGCCGCGCGCGCGTCGGTGGGAATCGTCGAGGGCGTTACGGTGAGCCGTGCCCGCCATCTCCAAGGTCCTCGTCGCCAACCGCGGTGAGATCGCCGTCCGCATCGCCCGTGCCTGTCGCGACGCCGGGATCGGCTCCGTCGCCGTCTACGCCGACACCGACCGGGAGGCGCTGCACGTCCGCGTCGCCGACGAGGCGTTCGCCCTGAACGGCGCCCGCGCGGCGGAGACGTACCTCGACATCCCCAAGCTGCTCGACGTCGCGCGGCGCTCCGGAGCCGACGCCGTGCACCCCGGCTACGGCTTCCTCGCCGAGAACGCCGGCTTCGCGCAGGCCGTCATCGACGCCGGGCTGGTCTGGATCGGTCCCCCGCCCGCGGCCATCGACGCGCTCGGGGACAAGGTCAGCGCACGGCACATCGCGCAGCGGGCCGGAGCGCCCCTGGTCGCCGGCACTCCGGACCCCGTCCAGGGCGTCGAGGAGATCCACGCGTTCGTCGCGGAGCACGGCCTGCCCGTCGCCATCAAGGCGGCGTTCGGCGGCGGCGGCCGCGGCCTGAAGGTGGCCCGCGAGTCCAGCGAGATCGACGAGATGTTCGAGTCGGCGACGCGGGAGGCCGTGGCGGCGTTCGGGCGCGGCGAGTGCTTCGTCGAGCGGTACCTCGACCGTCCGCGGCACGTCGAGACGCAGTGCCTCGCGGACCAGCACGGCACGGTCGTCGTGGTGTCCACCCGCGACTGCTCGCTGCAGCGCCGGCACCAGAAGCTGGTCGAGGAGGCCCCGGCACCGTTCCTCACCGACGCCCAGAACACGCAGCTGGTCGAGTCGTCGAAGGCGATCCTGCGCGAGGCCGGCTACGTCGGCGCCGGGACGTGCGAGTTCCTGGTCTCCGCCGACGGGATCATCTCGTTCCTCGAGGTCAACACGCGGCTGCAGGTCGAGCACCCGGTCACCGAGGAGATCAGCGGCGTGGACCTGGTCCGCGAGCAGCTGCGCATCGCGTCGGGCGAGCCGCTCGGCTACGACCACGTGCAGTCCCGGGGCCACTCGATCGAGTTCCGCATCAACGGCGAGGACCCGGGCAAGGGCTTCCTGCCCGCGCCGGGCCGCATCACGCGGCTGCGGTTCCCGTCGGGTCCCGGGGTGCGCGTCGACTCCGGCGTGGTCGAGGGCGACAGCGTCTCCGGCCTGTTCGACTCGATGATCGCGAAGGTGATCGTGACGGGCGCCGACCGCCCGCAGGCCCTCGCGCGCGCCCGTCGCGCGCTGGCCGAGCTCGAGGTCGTCGGCATCCCGACCGTGGTCCCGTTCCACCGCGCGGTGCTCGACGCCGAGGCGTTCGCCCCGAGCGACCCCGCGCAGCCGTTCTCGGTGCACACGCGCTGGATCGAGACGGAGTTCGCCGAGACCGTCGCGGCGCTCAGTGCGGCCCCCGAGTCGGAGCAGGACGAGGACGACGAGCCCGCCGCGCTCGAGCGCGTGGTCGTGGAGGTCGGCGGCAAGCGGCTCGAGGTCGTCCTGCCCGCCGCGCTGGCGGGTCTCGGCCGTGGACCCGGGAACGCCGGTCGCGGCTCGTCCGGTCCGTCCGCGCGCCGGCCCGTCCGCCGGGTGGCGCGCGCCGCGAGCAACGGCAACGGCACGACGCTGAGCTCGCCGATGCAGGGCACGATCGTCAAGGTCGCCGTCGCCGAGGGTGCCACCGTGGCCGAGGGCGACCTGGTCGTGGTGCTCGAGGCCATGAAGATGGAGCAGCCGCTGGTGGCGCACCGCGCCGGAACGGTCACCGCGCTGTCCGCGGGCGTCGGTTCCAGCGTGAGCGCCGGCACGGCCATCTGCGAGATCGTCGGCTGACCCGCGCGTGAGCGACGCGCCCCCCGCCCACCGCCAGCGCCAGCCCGGCGACGGCTGGGTCGAGTGCGCGTGCGGCCGTCGGCACTGGGGTCTGCACGGCGCCGCGGGGCTGCTGCTGGTGCGCCGCGACCCCGACGGCACCCCGGTCGCCGTCGTCCTGCAGCACCGGGCGCTGTGGAGCGACCAGGGCGGCACCTGGGGCGTGCCGGGCGGCGCCCGGATGCCCGACGAGTCCCCGGAGCACGCGGCGCTGCGAGAGGCCGAGGAAGAGGCCGGCATCGACCGCGCGAGCGTCCGGCTGTGCGAGTCGCGCGTGCTGCAGCACGACGACTGGTCCTACACGACCGTGATCGCCGACGAGGTCGGCCCCGTCTCCCCCACCGTCACCGACGCCGAGAGCGTCGAGCTGCGCTGGGTGCCGGTCGGCGAGGTGGTCGACCTCCCGCTGCTCCCCGCGTTCGCCGCGGCGTGGCCGATGCTGCTCACCCGGATCGTGGCCCTCGGCGACCGGTGACCCGCGTCACCCTGGGACCGTCTCGCGCCCGACTCGTCCTGGGGAGTACTGTCCGCTGGTGAGGTAAGGCTCGCCTCATCATCCCCAGCCGAAAGCCCCCCATGCTCGCGAACTACCTGATCGGTCTGCGCGAAGGCCTCGAGGCCGCGCTGGTCGTCAGCATCCTCGTCGCCTACCTGGTCAAGACCGGTCGCCGCGACCACCTGCCCGCACTGTGGGCCGGCATCGGCATCGCGATCGCCGTCTCGCTCGGGTTCGGTGCGCTGCTGACCTTCGGCCCCTCGGGGCTGTCGTTCGAGGCGCAGGAGGCCATCGGCGGGACGTTGTCGATCGTCGCGGTCGGACTGGTCACGTGGATGATCTTCTGGATGGCGCGCACGGCCCGGCACATGAAGTCCGACCTGCACCACAGGCTGGACGACGCCCTCTCCGCCGGCAAGAAGGCCGTCGTCGTCGTCGCGATGCTCGCCGTGGGGCGGGAGGGCCTGGAGACCGCGCTGTTCCTGTGGGCGAGCGCGCAGGCCACCAGCGGCACGGCCGTGAACGCGAGCCCGAACCTCGCCCCGCTGGTCGGTGCGGCCCTCGGCCTCGGCACCGCGGTGCTGTTCGGCTGGCTCATCTACCGGGGCGCGCTGCGCCTCAACATGCGCGTGTTCTTCGCCTGGACCGGCCTGTTCCTCGTGGTCATCGCCGCGGGCGTGCTCGCGTACGGCGTCCACGACCTGCAGGAGGCCGGGATCCTGCCCGGCCTGAACAACCTCGCGTTCGACGTCTCCGCGACCGTCCCCCCGAGCAGCTGGTACGGCACCGTGCTCAAGGGCGTCTTCAACTTCTCGCCGGCCACGACGTGGCTCCAGCTGGTCGCCTGGACGGCCTACCTCGTCCCGACCATGTACTTCTTCATCCGCACCACGTGGGGCTCCGCGCCCGCTCGGCCGACGGCCCCCGCCGTGCAGCCCGCCGTGCGCGCCTCCGCCGCCTGACCCCCACCAGCACCGTTCTCCGAGGAGACCCATGTCCCGCCGCCCCACGTTCGTCGCTGCCGCCCTGGCCGCGCTCGTCCTGCCGCTGGTCGCGGCGTGCGTCCCCAACGACCCGGCGGCGGCCAGCGCATCCGGCGGTGCGGGCGTGCTGACGGTGACCTCCACGGCGGACGCGTGCGAGGTGTCCGCGGCCGAGGTCGACTCCGGCACCGTGCGGTTCGCGGTGACCAACGACGGCGACGACGTCACCGAGTTCTACCTGCTCGGCGAGGACGGGCTGCGCGTGATCTCCGAGGTCGAGAACGTCGGCCCCGGCCTGACCCGGGACCTCGTCGTCCAGGTCAAGCCCGGCACGTACTACACGGCGTGCAAGCCCGGCATGGTCGGTGACGGCATCCGCGCGGAGTTCACCGTGAACGACAGCGGTGCCGACGTGGGGCCCACCGGTGACACCGCCGACCAGCTCGCGGCCGCCGAGGCGTCGTACGTCGCGTACGTGAAGGACCAGGTGGGCTCGCTCATCGCCGGCACGGAGGAGTTCGCCGCCGCGTACACCGCGGGCGACGACGAGACCGCCAGGTCGCTGTACGCCGACACCCGCGCGCACTGGGAGCGGGTCGAGCCCGTCGCGGAGTCGTTCGGCGACCTGGACCCGCTGCTCGACCTGCGCGAGGCGGACGTCGAGGAGGGCGCCACCTGGAGCGGCTGGCACCTCATCGAGAAGGACCTGTGGCAGCCGGCGCCCGACGCCAACGGCGGGGTGGCCTACGTGCCGCTGACGCCGGAGCAGCGCGAGGCCGCCGCAGCCGACCTGGTGACGTACACGCAGCAGCTGGTCGACGAGGTCACCTCCCCCGACTTCACGTTCGAGGCCTTCCAGATCGCCAACGGCGCCAAGGAGCTGCTCGACGAGGTCGCCACCGGCAAGGTCACCGGCGAGGAGGAGATCTGGTCGCACACCGACCTGTGGGACTTCCAGGCCAACGTCGACGGCGCGCGCGTGGGCTACGAGGTGCTCGCGGACGTGGTCGAGGCCGAGAACCCCGAGCTGGCTGACACACTGGCCACCCGGTTCGAGGAGATCGACGCGCTGCTGGCCGAGCAGGGGTCGCTGGAGACCGGCTTCACGTACTACGACGAGCTCACGGACGCGCAGGTCAAGGAGCTCGCCGCCGCGGTCGACGCGCTGTCCGAGCCCCTGTCCCAGCTCACCACCACGGTGACGGGCGCCTGACCGAAGGAGCGCACGTGCAGGACGGGACAGGCCCCGGGAGCAGTGGCATCTCGCGGCGCGCCGTGCTCGGCCTCGGTGGCGGCCTCGCCGCCGCCGGGGTCGTCGCGGGCTTCGGCGTCGGTCGCGCGACCGCGCCCGAGCCGGCGGTGGCGAGCACGGCCGCCGGGACGTACCCGTTCACGGGCGTGCACCAGGCCGGCATCGTCACGCCTGCGCAGGACCGGCTGTACCTCGCGGCGTTCGACCTCACGACGACGTCGCGCGACGAGCTGGTCGCGCTGCTCCGGCGCTGGACCACGATCGCCGCGCGGCTCACGCAGGGTCTGTCCGCCGGACCGTTCGGGCCGGCGTCGGGACCGTACGACGCTCCCCCGGACGACACCGGCGAGGCCGCGGACCTCCCCCCGGCGGGCCTGACGATCACGTTCGGGTTCGGCCGGTCGATGTTCGTCGGCACCCCCGGACCCGACGGGACCCCCGGCGAGGACCGGTTCGGCCTCGCGGACCGGCTGCCCGACGGGCTCGTCGCGCTCCCGCACTTCGCCGCCGACGACCTCGATCCCGCCCGCAGCGACGGCGACCTGGTGGTCCAGGCGTGCGCGGACGACCCGCAGGTGGCGGTGCACGCGATCCGCAACCTGTCCCGGGCCGCGTTCGGGTCCGCGACGATCCGCTGGACGCAGCTCGGCTACGGCCGCACGTCGTCGACGAGCACCGCGCAGAAGACCCCGCGCAACCTGTTCGGGTTCAAGGACGGCACCGCGAACGTCAAGGCGGAGGAGACCGACGCGCTGGAGGAGCACATCTGGGTTCCGGCGTCGTCCGACCAGGGCTGGCTCGCCGGCGGCTCGTACCTGGTCGCCCGCCGGATCCGGATGCGGATCGAGACGTGGGACCGCACCTCGCTGCGCGAGCAGGAGAACCTCGTCGGCCGCACCAAGGGCGAGGGCGCGCCGCTGTCCGGCGGGACCGAGTTCACCGAGCCGGACTTCGCGAAGGAGGGTCGCGACGGTGCACCGCTCATCGCCGTCGACTCGCACGTCCGCCTGGCGCACCCGTCGACCCACGACGGCGCCCGGATGCTGCGCCGCGGCTACAACTTCACCGACGGGAACGACGCGCTCGGCCGGCTCGACGCCGGGCTGTTCTTCCTCGCGTTCGTGCGCGACCCGCGCACCCACTACATCCCCGTGCAGGCGATGCTGTCGCGCGACGACGTCCTCATGGAGTACCTCACGCACACCGGCTCCGGGCTGTTCGCGGTGCCGCCCGGCGTGCCGGACGGCGCGCTGGTCACCGGCGAGGACGGCACGCCGGTGACCACCGACGAGAGCCCGTTCGTGGGGCAGCAGCTGTTCGCCTGACCCCGCGGGGTAATCTCGCGCGCGTGACGTCCACCCCGCCCGCTGCTCCCCCCGACGTCACTGCCGTCCGGACGCCCCCCGACGCCGGCACCCCGACCCGGGTCTGGCTCGTCGCGCTGCTGACCGTGATGTGCATCGAGATGATCCGCGCGAGCGGCCCGCTGCTGGACCGGGCGTTCGCGGCGGGCGTCGTGAACGCCGCGCTGACCGCGCTGGGCACCTACGCGGCCGCCGGGCTCGTCGCGGCGCTCCTCCTGCTCGCGGCTCGTCGCACGTCGGGGACCCCCGACGCCCGCACGCTGCTGATCGGCGCCGCCGTGCTGGGGACCCTCCGCCTGGTGATCCAGGCCCTCGACGGTGGTGCGCTGTTCGTCGTCGGCCTCGTCACCGTCGCCGTGGCCGTCGGTGTCCTGACCCTGGCGGTCGCGTTCGTCGCCGGCCGCCCCGCCGGGGGACGTCAGGCCGCGATCGGGCTGATGGTCGGCTGCGGCCTGTCGGTCGGGCTCCAGCTGGTCCTGGGGACCTGGGACGCGGTGTGGCGGGACGGCTGGACCGGCTGGGTGGTCGCCGTGGTCCTCGCACTCGGCGTCGTCGTGACCGCGCGCGGGCTCGTCGCGTTCACCGCCGCGTCGTCGTCGGAGGCGACCGGCCGCCCCCGCCGGCTCTGGGTGCTCGGGCTGTTCCTGGCGCTCGCCGCGATGATCGTCGCCAACCCCGCCTTCGTGGCCTCGCAGTCCGGGGTCGCGCTCGGCTGGGCGGGGCTCGTGGTCGTCGTGGCGAACGCGCTCGGCGCCTGGTCCCTGCTGCGCCCGGACCCGTGGCCCGGCGGGGTGCGCGTGGGTGCCGCGGTGCTGCTGGTCGCCGGGGTCGGGTGCGCACTGTGGCTCACCGGGATCGCCGCGCTGGCGGCCGTGGTGGTGCTCCAGCTGACGCTCGGCATCGTGCTGTCCACGGCGTTCAGCGCGCACCGGCCCGCCCCGCGCGGGATCCCGCGGACGGGCGCGGCGACGCTCGTCGTGGGGCTCGGCACCATCGGCCCGCTCCTGCTCTACATGCTCGACTACGACGTCCCGCTGCCCGTCGACAACGTCTGGGTGATCGTCCTCGCCGCGCTCGGCCTCGCGCTGTCCGGCCTGCGCCGCCGCACCCCCGGGGCCGTCCCCGCGCTCACCAGCCCCGACCGGCTGCCCGCCCGCACCAGCTCCGTGCGTCTCCTGATCCTGCCCGCGGTCGTCCTCGCGGTGATCGGGCTGGTGCCGTCGACCACGAGCACGACCGGGTCCGACGTCCCCGCGCGCGCGGCCGACGAGCCCCTGACGCTCGTCGACTGGAACCTGCACTACGGCGTCTCGCCCCTGACCGCGGTGGACCTGGAGGGCATCGCGGCGACCATCGAGGCGGAGGACCCCGACGTCGTCACGCTGCAGGAGGTCCAGCGCGGCTGGGTGTTCGGCGGCGGCTCCGACATGGCGACGTGGCTGGCCCACCGGCTGGGCATGACCATCCACTTCGCGCCCGCGGCGGACCACCAGTTCGGCAACGCCGTGCTCGCGCGCTCGGAGCTGACCGACGTCGTCGTCCATCCCCTCCCGTACGGTGCCGGCCCGCAGAGCCGGTCCGCCCTGTCGACCACCCTGACCACGGCCGACGGGACGCCGCTGCGCGTGACGTCGATCCACACCCAGCACCGCGAGTCGAACACCCCGACCCGGCTGGAGCAGCTCGAGGCACTCGCCGCGGCGGAGCCCGTCACCCCGCCCGCGATCCTCGCCGGCGACGTCAACGCCGAGCCGGGCTGGCCGGAGATCGAGCTGCTGGAGGCGGCCGGCTGGGTCCCCGCGGGCGACCCCGCGACGCCCACGTCACCCGCCGACGCCCCCGAGTACCGCATCGACTGGGTGTTCGGTCAGGGCGTGACGTTCGATCAGGCGACGGTGCTCACCCGACCGCAGCAGTCCGACCACCTTCCGCTGGTCGCGACCTTCGAGGTCGACGACTGACCGTCCGACCTACTCCGACGTGCGAGCCGCTGCTGGCCGAGCCCGCCCGGGCCACCCAGGACCTGTACGCCGCCCTGGACCCCGTGGTGCAGAGCATCCTGACCATCGAGGACGCGGACGTCGACGCGCTGCTCGCCGCCGCCCAGACCCAGGTGCAGAGCCTGCTCGACCAGGGCTGACGCCCACCCCGGACCGGCGCGGCCGGTCGGGGGTAATCACTCCCCCGCCGGCCGGCCGCGCCCTGCAGCACACCCGAGAGGACACTCGATCGCATGACGTCACGCCAGCCCCTGCCCTCCCGTCCGGTCGCCGACCCGCGCGCCGTCGTCGTCGGGCCGACGTACCGGATCACTGTGCTCACCGACGGGCTGGTGCGGCTCGAGCACTCGGCGGACGGGGTGTTCGAGGACCGGGCGTCGACGTTCGCGCTGCACCGTGACCTGCCCGTGCCCGACTTCCGGGTCATCGAGACGGCGACGCACGTCGAGGTGGTCACGGACCGGTTCCACCTCGTCTACGACCGCCGCCCGTTCAGCACCAGCGGCCTCAGCCTCTCCGTGCTCGGCGGCGTCAGCTCCTACCACTCCGTGTGGCGGTACGGCGAGGAGCCGGCCGGACTGGGCGGGACGGCGCGCACCCTCGACCTGGCCGACGGCGCGATCCCGCTGGAGCCCGGCGTCGTGTCGCGGGAGGGCTTCGCCGTCCTCGACGACTCCCGCTCGATGGTCTTCGGCGACGAGGGCTGGGTCTCCCCCCGCGACGGGTCCCGGACCGACCTCTACGTCTTCGCCTACGGCCACGACTACCCGGCGGCAGTCCAGGCGTTCTACGCGGTCTCCGGCCCGACGCCCCTGCTCCCCCGGTTCGCGCTCGGCAACTGGTGGAGCCGGTTCCACCGCTACACCGCCGACAGCTACGCGGCGCTCCTGGACCGGTTCGACGCCGAGGGGATCCCGTTCTCCGTCGCCGTGATCGACATGGACTGGCACGTCACCGACGTGGACCCGGCCCTCGGCAGCGGCTGGACCGGCTACACCTGGAACCGGTCGCTGTTCCCCGACCCGGCGGCGTTCCTGGCCTCCGTCCACGAGCGCGGGCTGCGCGTCACGCTCAACGTGCACCCCGCCGACGGGGTCCGCCCCCACGAGGACGCCTACCCGGCGATGGCCGCGGCGCTCGGGACGCAGGACGGAGACCCCATCCCGTTCGACGTGACCGACCGCGCGTTCCTCGACGCGTACTTCGACGTGCTGCACCGCGGCCTGGAGGACGACGGCGTCGACTTCTGGTGGCTCGACTGGCAGTCCGGGCCGCACTCGCGCGTCGCCGGCATCGACCCCCTGTGGATGCTCAACCACTTCCACTTCCTCGACAGCGCGCGCGACGGCCGACGGCCCCTGACGTTCTCCCGCTACGCCGGGCCCGGCAGCCACCGCTACCCCGTCGGGTTCAGCGGCGACACCGTCATCTCGTGGGCGTCGCTGGCGTTCCAGCCGTACTTCACCTCGACCGCGTCGAACATCGGCTACGGCTGGTGGAGCCACGACATCGGCGGGCACATGTTCGGCGGCAAGGACGACGAGCTGGCCACCCGCTGGGTCCAGCTCGGGGTGTTCTCGCCGATCCTGCGGCTGCACTCCGGCGCCAACCCGTTCACCGCCAAGGAGCCGTGGACGTTCGAGCCGGCGGCACGCGCGGTGATGACCGAGCACCTGCGTCTGCGCCACCGCCTGCTGCCCTACCTGCACACGATGAACCACCGGGCCGCGACCGACGGCCGCCCGCTGGTCGAGCCGCTCTACCACCGGTGGCCGTCGGCGGAGGAGGCGTACGACCAGCCGAACCAGTTCCTGTTCGGCAGCCAGCTGGTCGTCGCGCCCGTGACGGCCCCCGCCGACCTGCGCACGCGGCTCGCCTCCGTCCGGGCGTGGCTGCCGGCGGGCACCTGGGTCGACGTGCTCACCGGCCTGGTCTACGACGGCGGCCGCGAGCTGCTGCTGCACCGTGACCTGACGAGCATCCCCGTGCTGGCTGCGGCCGGCGCGATCGTCCCGCTCGACGGCGCCCCGGTGCCCGGCAACGACCCGGTGAACCCGTCGTCGCTGGAGGTCCTGGTGGTCGTCGGTGCCGACGGGTGGTTCACCCTGGTCGAGGACGACGGCACCGCCGACGGGGTCGTCCGTACGGAGCTCACGTACTCCGCGGGGGTGTTCACGGTGCACCCGGCCGACGGGCTCGTCGGCGCCCTGCCCCCCACGCGCTCCTGGACCGTGACGTTCCTGGCGTTCGACGGCACACCCGTGGTTCCCGGGTTCGCCGCCCGGCTGGAGCGTCACGACGGGCGCGTGTCGGTGACCGTCGAGGACGTCCCGGTCGACGCCACGCTCACGGTCGAGCTCGGACCGGACCCACAGCTCGCCCCGAACGACGTGGCCGGCCACCTGTTCACGCTGCTGGACCGCGCCCAGATCGGCTACGACCTGAAGTCCCGCATCCAGCAGATCGCCACGTCGGACGCGCCCCTGTCGGTCCGCGTCTCCCACCTGCAGTCCCTCGACCTGCCCACCCCGCTCGCGACCGCCGTCGGCGAGCTCCTCCTGGCCCGCACGTGACGTCGACCCGGACGCGACACCCTGGGCTCGCTCGCCCGTCGAACCCGACGGGGTGCCGTTCAGCGGTTGATGGCGACACGCATGTCAGGTGCATCGCCCGGGCTCAGAGGCCGAGCAGTCTCCGGACGGCCTGCTCCACGCCCAGGACGACGAGCGGGTCGGCGGACCCGAAGCGCGACACAAGGCGCTGCGGCGAGATCGCGGCGGCGTCCTCGCACCGTGCGTAGCTCGTCGCCTTCAGCCCTGAGCTGCCTGGTTCGATCTCGATCCGGGTCGGGGAGAGCCAGGGCGTCCTGGTGATCGGGACGACCGTGACCACGGGCGGGTTCGAGTCCAGCCACGGTTGTGCGCTGAGCACGAGGACGGGCCTGGTGCCGCCCTGCTCGTGCCCGACGGGCTGTCCGAGGTCAGCGAGGTAGATGTCGCCGCGCCTCACCAGTCGCCCGCAGCGCTGATCTGCTCGTCGGCGTCGTCGGCGAGGTTCTCGCGCAGCGTGGCGATCCCGACGTCCCGCTGGACCGAGCGCTGCTCGTCGGTCATAGACGCGTTCGCCTCGTGCACCTGCTGCCAGAACGTCTGCTCGTCCGCCCGGTCGAGCGCGTGCACCAGCGCCCCCGCCAGCGAGGTGCCCTCCAGCGCCGCGAGCGCAGCCAGCCGGTCACGAACGTCCTTCGGCACCTTGATGGTAGTCATCGTGGACATACCGAGAGGGTACCCAGAGGTATACCGACTACACCAGGTGCTGGACCAGCGTGCCCGCGCCCGAGAGGGTGACCTCCGTGGGGGCGCCGTTGACCAGGGCGAGCTGCGGGGGGACGTGGCCGAGGTCCACGTCGTAGAGCACCGGCACGTCCAGCGCGCCGAGCGCGTCCCGCAGGGCGTCGACCTGCGTGTAGTCCGGCTCGTCCGGCGCGCTTGTCCGGCCGACCAGGACGCCGGTCGCGCGGTCGAACCAGCCGGCGAGCCGCAGGTGGTGCAGCATCCGTGCGGCGGCGTACGCGCCGACCTCCCCGACCTCGACGTAGACGAGCAGGTCGTCCTCCGGAGCGAACGCGTCGAGGTTCCCGTACGGCGTGCCCGGCAGCATCGAGATCGTCTCCAGGCAGCCGCCGAGCAGGCGTCCGCGCAGGGTGCCGACCTCGCGGCCCCCCAGGCTGCGCCAGCGCGCGGGCTGCGAGAGCACCTGCTCGGTCACCCCCGGCTCCGCCGCGAAGTCCGGCCACCGCTCCTGACGGTGGCTCGCGGAGCCCTGCGTCAGCGTCGCGCCGGCGGGGGCCGTCGCCACGTCCAGCCAGTGCAGCAGCGGCGACGGCACGCGGAACGGGGTGTCCATCAGCCCCGGCCCGTGCAGGGTCGCCCAGCCGGTGAGCAGCGTCAGCGGGACCATCAGCGTGCTGGTGTCGGAGTAGCCGACGAGCCACGTCGGCTCCGCCCTCGCGATCGCGCCGAAGTCGAGGAGCGGCAGCAGGTCGATGGCGAGCACACCACCCCACGGCGGGACGACCGCGCGGATGCGGGGGTCGAGGAGCATCGCCGTCAGCTCGGCGGCACGCTCGGGCGCCGGGGCGCTCGTCGGCCCGGACCCGTCCATGCACTGCCCGACCTCGACCTCGAACCCGCGGCGGCGCAGGTCCGCGACGCAGAAGTCGAGCCGCGGCCGCAGGCTGTCGGGCACCCCCGACGACGGCGAGGTGACGCCGATGACGTCACCGGGTCGCAGGGGTGCGGGGTAGCGCATCAGTGACCTCTCTCGTTGTCGGACCGGTCATCCGCGCCGAACCGGCGATGAGTGCCGCGAACCTACCGGCTCGCGGCACTCATCGGCGGTTCGAACGCGACAACGGGCGAGTGCGACGGCGGTTCGTCAGTCGTCGATGCGGTGGTGGAGGATGCGGGCGACCTCGGCGATCGTGCCGGACATCGACGGGTAGACCGTCGCGGTCTCGGCCAGCTGGTCGGTGGTGAGGCGGTGCGTCACGGCGAGCGTCAGCGGGTAGATCGACTCGCTGGCCCGGGGGCCGACCACCACGGCACCCAGCACGGTCCCGGTGCCGGCGTGGGCGAAGATCTTGATGAACCCGTCGCGCACGCCGAGCATCTTGGCGCGCGGGTTGCGGGCCAGCGGCAGCATGCTGACCGAGTACTTCACGCCCTGCTCCGTCAGCCGCGCCTCGGAGGAGCCGACGGTCGCGATCTCGGGCGACGTGAAGATGTTGGCGGACACCCCGCGCAGGGACAGCGGCTTGACGGCGTCACCGAGCGCGTGGGCCATCGCGAGCCGGCCCTGCATGGCCGCGACGGACGCCAGGGGCAGCACGCCGGTCACGTCACCGGCGGCGTAGATCCCGCGGACGTTGGTGCGGGACACCTTGTCCACCTCGATGTGCCCGGACGGGGTGAGCCGGACACCGGCCTCCTCCAGACCGAGCCCGTCGGTCGTCGGGATGGAGCCGACCGCGAACAGGACGTGCGACCCCTCGACGACGCGGCCGTCGGCGAGGGTGACCTCGACGCCGTCGGCGGTCCGCTGGGCGCCCGCGGCGCGGGACTGGGACATGACCGTCATGCCGCGGGTCTTGAACACGTCCTCCAGCAGCTGGGCGGCGTCCGCGTCCTCGCCCGGCAGCACGCGGTCACGGCTGGAGACGAGCACGACGTCGGCGCCGAGCGAGGTGTACGCCCCGGCGAACTCGGCGCCCGTGACTCCCGAGCCGACCACGATCAGCCGCTTCGGCAGGGCGTCGAGGTCATAGAGCTGGGTCCAGGTGAGGATCCGCTCGCCGTCGGGCCGTGCGGTGTCCAGGGTGCGCGGCGTCGCCCCGGTGGAGACCAGCACGACGTCGGCGTCGAGCGTGAGGTCCTCGACCCCCTCCTGCCGCGTCACGACCACGCGCGACGGGCCGTCGAGCCGCCCCCGGCCGATCACGATCTTCACGCCCTCGCGCTCCAGGCGCGCGCGGATGTCGGCGGACTGCGCGGCCGCGAGCGCCTTGACGCGCGTGTTCACGGCGGCCAGGTCGATGCGGTGACGCAGCTGCTCGAGCGTCCCGCCGACGGCGCCCGACAGCGGCGTGCCGTCGAGCCGGATGCCCAGCTCGGGCGCGCGGTCCGCGATCGTCATCCACTCGGCGGTGGCGATGAGCGTCTTGGAGGGGACCACGTCGGTCAGCACCGCGGCGCCGCCGAGCCCGGCGGCCTCGACGACGGTGACGTCCGCCCCGAGCCGACGGCCGACGAGGGCCGCCTCGTAGCCTCCGGGTCCGCCGCCGACGATGACGACGCGGGCGGCGGGCGATTCTGCTGCGGGGGTGCTCACGAGCATCCATTCTGCCCGTCCGGCGGCCGACGGCCAGCGCGTTAGCCTCGGTCCATGAGCGACGTCACACCTGCCCCTGACCTCGACGACCCCGCGACCGACCCGTTCGACGTCGCCCGCGAGGCGGCGGCCTACATCGCGCAGGCCACGGGCGTGGAGCGTCACCACGTGGCCCTCGTGCTCGGGTCGGGATGGGGCGGCGCCGCGGAGCTGCTGGGCGAGACGGTCGCGGAGCTGCCCAGCCACGACGTCCCCGGGTTCGCCGCACCGGCCGTCGTCGGGCACGTCGGCACCATCCGGTCCATCCGGATCGAGGGCACCGACCGGCACGCGCTGGTCCTCGGCTCCCGCACCCACCTGTACGAGGGCCGCGGGGTGCGCCGCGTGGTGCACGGTGTCCGGACCGCGGCCGCGACGGGCGCGTCGACGATCGTCCTGACCAACGGCTGCGGCGGCCTCAACCCGGCGTGGGGCCCGGGGACGCCGGTGCTGATCAACGACCACCTCAACCTCACCGCGACCTCCCCGCTGGAGGGAGCGACGTTCGTCGACCTCACCGACCTGTACTCCAGCCGCCTGCGGGCTGTCGCACGCGAGGTCGACCCGACGCTCGACGAGGGTGTCTACGTGCAGTTCCGCGGCCCGCACTACGAGACACCGGCCGAGGTGCGGATGGCCGGCACGCTCGGCGGCGACCTCGTCGGCATGTCCACCACCCTGGAGGCGATCGCGGCACGTCAGGCGGGCATCGAGGTGCTCGGCATCTCGCTGGTCACCAACCTCGCCGCGGGCATCAGCCCCGAGCCGCTGTCCCACGCGGAGGTCCTGGAGGCCGGTCGCGCGGCGGGCCCGCGGATCAGCGCGCTGCTCGCCCAGATCGTGCGACGCCTCTAGCCAGGGGAAACCCGGCGGTAACCCGGCGGCAGGCTGCACGTAACGGGCGCACCGCACGATCGAGCGATGAGGCAGGAGCTCGCGTCGCCGACCGCCGGACCGGGCTCGGCCGCGGCCCGGACCGTCGCGACGCACTGCCCGTACTGCGCGCTGCAGTGCGGCATGTCCCTGTCGGTCACGCCGCGCACGGACGCGGAGCGGCCCGACGTGCGCCTGGCCCCGACGGACTTCCCGACCAACCGCGGCGGGCTGTGCGCGAAGGGCTGGTCGGCGGCGGACCTGCTGACCCACCCCGACCGGCTCACCGCTCCCCTGGTGCGGACGGTCGCCGGTGACCGCTCGTCGCCGCTGCGGCCCGCGACGTGGGACGAGGCGCTCGACGCGGTCGCCGCCGCCGTCCGGTCGACGCAGCGCCGGTACGGGCGGGACGCCGTGGGCTGCTTCGGCGGCGGCGGGCTGACCAACGAGAAGGCGTACCTGCTGGGCAAGTTCGCCCGGACGGTGCTGCGCACGCGGTCGATCGACTACAACGGCCGGTGGTGCATGTCGTCGGCGGCCGCCGCGGCGACGCGCACGTTCGGGATCGACCGCGGGCTGCCGTTCCCGGTGGCGGACCTGGCGCTCGCGGACGTGCTGCTGCTGGTGGGCGCCAACCCGGCGGAGACGATGCCTCCGCTCATGCACCACCTGGAGGCGGGCCGCGAGCGCGGTGCGCGCCACGTCGTCGTCGACCCGCGCACCACGGCCACGGCCCGGACGGCGCAGGTGCACCTGCAGCCGCGGCCCGGTACCGACGCCGCGCTCGCGAACGGCCTGCTGCACCTGGTGGTGCGTCGGGGGTGGGTGGACGAGGAGTACGTCGCGGCCCGGACGGCCGGGTTCGACGTGGTCCGCGAGGCGGTCACCGGGTACTGGCCGGACCGGGTCGAGCGCATCACGGGCGTCCCCGCGGCGGACCTCGAAGCCGTGGCGGAGCTGCTGGGCACGGCGGCGTCGGCGATGGTGATCACGGCCCGCGGTGCGGAGCAGCACGCGTCGGGCACGGCCACGGCGCAGGCGTTCATCAACCTCGCGCTGGCGCTCGGGCTGCCGGGCCGGCCGGGGTCGGGGTACGGGACCCTCACGGGCCAGGGCAACGGTCAGGGCGGCCGCGAGCACGGGCAGAAGGCCGACCAGCTGCCCGGCTACCGCAAGATCACCGACCTCGCGCACCGGGCGCACGTCGCGGGCGTGTGGGGCGTGGACCCCACTCGGCTGCCGGGTCCGGGGATGTCCGCCACGGAGATGCTGCGCGCGCTCGGCACGCCCGGCGGGGTGCGGACGCTGCTGCTGCTCGCGTCGAACGTCACCGTCTCGGCCCCCGACGCCGGAACGGTGACCGACCGGGTCGACTCCCTCGACTTCCTCGTCGTCGCCGACCTGTTCCTCTCCGAGTCGGCCGCCCGCGCGGACGTCGTGCTGCCCGTGGCGATGTGGGCCGAGGAGGACGGCACGATGACGAACCTGGAGGGCCGGGTGCTGCGCCGCCGCCGCGCGCTCGACCCACCGTCGGGCGTGCGGACGGACCTCGACGTCCTCGCGGGCATCGCCGACCGGCTGGGCCACGGGCACCTCATGACGACGGACGCGGGGGCCGCGTTCGACGAGCTCGGCCGGGCCAGCGCGGGCGGCGTGGCCGACTACGGCGGCATCACCTACGACCGCATCGACGACGAGCAGGGCGTGTTCTGGCCGTGCACCGACGCCGCGGACCCGGGCACGCCGCGGCTGTTCGTAGACCGGTTCGGGCGTCCCGACGGACTCGCCCGGTTCACCCGGGCCGAGTTCCGCGAGCCGGCGGAGCGGACCGACGCGGAGTTCCCCTACGTCCTGACCACCGGACGGCTCATGCGGCAGTACCAGAGCGGCACGCAGACCCGTCGGGTCGCCGCGCTCGCCGGAGACGAGGTGGGCACCGACGGCACCGTCCTGCCGCACGCCGAGCTGCACCCCGACCTGGCCCGCGTCTGCGGGGTCGTCGAGGGCGAGCCGGTGCAGCTGCGCACCCGCCGGGGCGTCGCGGTGTTCCGGGCGCGGCTGACCCCCGGCATCCGGACCGACACCGTGTTCGTCCCGTTCCACTGGTCGGGTCGGTCCCGCGCGAACACCCTCACGAGCGACGCCCTGGACCCGGTGTCCCGCATGCCGGCGTTCAAGGCCTGCGCCGTGGCCGTCTCCCCTCTGCCCGCACGCAGCACGCCACCGGCCGGCACCACCACGGAGCGCAGCCGTGCGCCGTGGCCGCCGGCCCGACCGAAGGGACTTGCCTTGGACAGTCACCCGACCTTCCTGCAGGGCGTCTACGCGCTGACCGGCAAGGGCCTCGCCGCCCCGGAGCTGCTGGACCCGGGCCTGAGCTACACCGTGCCCGACGGTGCGGTCGCGCAGACGGTGTACTTCCGTGGCGGGAACAGCACCGACGAGCTCGTCGTGGTGGTGCTGGTGCGCGACGGGGTGCCGATGCGGTACTTCCCCATCGGCGCCAAGAGCGACGTGCACGTCCCCCTGCGGGTCGTCGAGGACCTGGAGCCGGGCACCACCCTCGAGGTGCACGCGGCCGGTGCGGCGGGCGTCTCGGGTGTCGTCATCATCGACCTCGGTCTCGTGGAGGTGTGACGTGGCGCGCCGGGCCCGCGACGGCGACGGGCGACGCGACCTCGTCGTCGTCGGCAACGGCATGGCGGGTGCGCGCACGGTCGAGGAGATCCTCGAGCGCGGGGGTGCCGAGCAGTTCCGGATCACGATGTTCGGCGAGGAGCCGTACGGCAACTACAACCGGATCATGCTGTCCAACGTCCTGGCCGGGCTGGAGAGCGAGGAGGCGATCTTCCTCAACTCGATGGCCTGGTACGACGAGAACGCGATCACGCTGCACGCGGGCGTGCGGGTGGGTCGCATCGACCGGCACGCGCGCACGGTGCGCGCCACCGACGGCAGCCGCACGCCCTACGACGCGCTCGTGATCGCGACCGGCAGCAGCGCGTTCGTCCCGGACATCCCGGGGATGCGCACGGTCGGGCGCGGCTTCCACCAGGGCGTGTTCCGGTTCCGCACGCTGGACGACACGCGCGCCATGATCCGGTACGCCCGCACCCACAAGCGGGCCGTGGTCATCGGCGGCGGCCTGCTCGGGCTGGAGGCGGCGCGCGGGCTGCAGACCCACGGCGTCGACGTCACCGTGGTGCACGGTCCCGGGCACCTCATGAACCAGCAGCTCGACGCCGCGGGCGGGTACGTGCTGCGGCGCGGCGTCGAGACGCTCGGGATCGCGGTCGTGACGTCCGCGCGCACCGTCGGGGTGCTCGGCGACACGGAGATCACGGGCGTGCAGCTCGCCGACGGCCGCGTGCTGCCGTGCGACATGGTCGTGGTGGCCGCGGGCATCCGGGCCAACTCCTCGGTTGCCGCGACGAGCGGGTTCCTGGTCGAGCGCGGCATCGTCGTCGACGACCAGATGCGCGCGCTCGACGACCAGGGCACGCCCGACCCCGCGGTGTTCGCCGTCGGCGAGTGCGTGCAGCACCGCGACCAGGTGTACGGCCTCGTCGCGCCGCTGTGGGAGCAGGCCCGGGTGCTCGCCGACGTGCTCACCGGCACCGACCCGTCGGCGCAGTACCACGGCTCCCGCACCGCGACGAAGCTCAAGGTCGCGGGCATCGACGTCGCGTCGATGGGTGTCACGGCGCCCGAGCGTCCCGACGACGACCACATCATCGTCTCCGAGCCGCGCCGCGGGCTGTACAAGAGCGTGGTGGTCCGGGACGACCGGCTCATCGGCGCGACGCTCGTCGGGGACCTCGAGAAGGTCGCACCCCTGATCCAGGCGTTCGACCAGGGCTCGCCGCTGCCCGAGGACCGGATCGCGCTGCTGTTCGACCTGGGCACCGCGCCGGCCGCGGTGGGCGTCGCGGAGCTGCCCGACGAGACCACGGTCTGCAACTGCAACGGCGTCAGCAAGGGCACGATCGCGGCGTGCGTGCGCGGCGGCGTCGCCTCGGTGGCCGGCGTCATGGACGCGACGCGCGCCGGCAAGGGCTGCGGGTCGTGCAAGTCGCTCGTCGCGCAGGTCGTCGAGTGGGCCGCCGACGGCGACCTCGTGGTCGACGAGTCCGCGTCCTGGTACGTGCCCGGGGTCCCCTACGCCAAGGCCGAGCTCGTGGCGCTCGTCCGCGAGCAGGAGCTGCGCTCGGTGTCGGCCGTGTTCGCCGCCCTCGCGCCCGGCGGGGTCGAGGACGCACGCTCGAAGATGGGGCTGACGTCGCTGCTGCGCACGATCTGGGGCGCCGACGTCGTCGACGAGCGCGACGGCCGCTTCATCAACGACCGCGTGCACGCCAACATCCAGCGTGACGGGACGTTCTCCGTCGTCCCGCAGATGAAGGGCGGAGTGACCTCCGCCGACCAGCTGCGCCGCATCGCCGATGTGGCCGACAAGCACCGCATCCCGATGATCAAGCTCACGGGCGGGCAGCGCATCGACCTGCTGGGCGTGCGCAAGGAGGACCTGCCGACGGTGTGGGCGGACCTCGACATGCCGTCCGGCTACGCGTACGGGAAGTCGTTCCGGACCGTCAAGACGTGCGTCGGCAGCGACTTCTGCCGGTTCGGCCTCGGCGACTCCACGGCGCTGGGCATCGCCATCGAGACCCGGTACCAGGGCCTGGAGAGCCCGGCGAAGCTCAAGCTCGCCGTCACGGGCTGCCCGCGCAACTGCGCCGAGGCCTACGTCAAGGACATCGGGGTCGTGGCCGTCGACGGCGGGCGCTGGGAGATCTACGTCGGTGGCGCGGCCGGGGCGCACATCCGCAAGGGCGACCTGCTCACCACGGTCGACACCCCCGAGGAGGTCACCACCCTGACCGGCCGGTTCATCCAGTACTACCGCGAGACGGCGAACTGGCTGGAGCGGACCTACGCGTGGGTGCCGCGCCTCGGGATCGAGCACGTCCGGGCGGTCGTCGTCGACGACGCGGAGGGCATAGCGGCAGCGCTCGACGCCGCCGTGCAGGCCTCCGTGGACGCCTATCGGGACCCCTGGAAGGAGCGCGACGACCCGGCCGAGCCCGGCCAGTTCCGCACCGCGCTGCCCCTGACCGTCCTGCCGCAGGTGCCGGTCCGATGAGCACGGTCGAGCTGGGCGTGGCCCACGTGCTGGGGCCGCTGTCCGAGATCCCCGCCGGCGAGGGCCGCGCGTACGCGGTCGCGGACCGCCAGGTGGCCGTCTTCCGGCTCCGCGACGGCACCGTCCGGGCGCTCGACGCCGTGTGCCCGCACCGCGGAGGGCCCCTCGCCGACGGGCAGACCGACGCCGACGTCGTCGTGTGCCCGCTGCACGCGCACGTGTTCGACCTGAGCACCGGCGCGTGCCGGTCGGGGCAGGACGACGTGGCGACCTACGCGGTGCGTGTGGAGGAGGGCCGGGTGGTCGTGGTCGTGCCGGGCACGTCGGGGAGCGCTGACCCGAGCGGCTGAGTACGTTGGCCCCATGACCGGCGACGACGCATGGGCAGGCCTCGAGGCGCAGGTACAGACGTGGATCGAGGACGACCCGGACCCGCAGACGGCCGACGAGCTGCGCGGCCTGCTGGACGTGGCCCGCGCCGCGCCGCCGACGATCGCGCCGGGGCGCGAGCCCGACCCGACGCAGCGCCAGGCGCTCGACGCCCGGACCGCCGCGCGCGACGAGCTCGCGGACCGCTTCACGGGCCTCCTGCAGTTCGGCACCGCGGGGCTGCGCGGACGGCTGGGCGGTGGCCCGCACCGGATGAACCGCGCGGTCGTCATCCGTGCCGCGTCGGGGCTGGCGGACTACCTGCTGGGCGAGCTGGACGGGGTGCAGCCGCGGCCGCGCGTGGTGATCGGGTACGACGCCCGGCACAAGTCCGTCGACTTCGCGCGCGACTCGGCGGCGGTCCTGACCGCGGTGGGCATCGAGGTGCTGGTCCTGCCGTCGCCCCTGCCCACCCCCGTCCTCGCGTTCGCGGTCCGCCACCTCGCCGCCGACGCCGGGATCATGGTCACCGCGTCGCACAACCCTCCGCAGGACAACGGCTACAAGGTCTACCTGGGCGGGCGCGTGGTCACCGACTCCGGCCAGGGCGCGCAGATCGTGCCTCCTGCCGACGCGGCGATCGCCGCCGAGATCGCGCACGTGCCGTCGGTCGCGTCCGTGCCGCGTGCCGCGAACGGGTGGACCGTGCTCGGGCCCGAGGTGCTCGACGCCTACGTGGCGTCGGTCGTCGCGCTGGCTCCCACCGACGACGCCACCCGCGCCGCCGCGAAGCGCCTGCGCATCGTCCTGACCCCGCTGCACGGCGTCGGCGGCGAGGTCGCCCGACGGGTGCTCGAGCAGGCCGGGTTCACCGACGTGCTCGTGGTGCCGGAGCAGGCGGAGCCGGACGGCGACTTCCCGAGCGTCGCGTTCCCCAACCCCGAGGAGCCGGGGGCGATCGACCTCGCGATCGGGCTGGCCAGCGACGAGGGCGCGGACCTCGTGATCGCCCTCGACCCCGACGCGGATCGCTGCGGCGTCGGGATCCAGGACCTGCGGCACCGCTCGTTCCGCGGGCCGGACACCGCGGAGGCCGAGGGCTGGCGCATCCTGCACGGTGACGAGACCGGGTCGCTCCTGGGCGCGAGCCTGGCGGGGAAGGCGCCGCAGAACGGGGCCGCGTTCGCCAGCTCGATCGTGTCCTCACGGCTGCTCGGCAAGATCGCCGCCGCCGGCGGCTACCGGCACGCGCAGACGCTGACGGGGTTCAAGTGGATCTCCCGCGTCGACGGTCTGGTGTTCGGCTACGAGGAGGCGCTCGGATACTGCGTCGACCCCGCGCACGTGCGCGACAAGGACGGCATCTCGGCGGCGCTGCTGGTCGCCGGTCTGGCGGCGCGGCTCAAGGCGGAGGGCCGCAGCGTCATCGACGCCCTCGACGACCTCGCCCGCGAGCACGGCCTGCACCTGACCGACCAGGTCTCCGCGCGGTTCGCCGACCTCGCGCAGATCGGCGAGACCGTCCACCGGGTCCGTAGCCGTCCGCCGTCGTCCCTGGGCGGGTCGCGCGTGACCGAGGTGGTCGACCTGGCCGCAGGGTCCGAGGACGACCGCGACGGGCTCCCGCCGACCGAGGGCCTGCGGCTGCTCACCTCGGACGGGACCCGCGTCATCGTGCGACCCAGCGGGACCGAGCCGAAGGTCAAGTGCTACCTCGAGGTCGTCGTCCCGCTCGACCCGGCCGCCGACCACCGTGCGGTCGGACGTGCCCGGCACGACGCCCGCACCCGGCTCGACGCGGTCGCGGCGGACGTGCGGGCGGCCCTGGGGATCTAGCGGGTCCGGCTGCAGCTGACCGCGGGGACCAGCGCGCCGGTGTCTGCCGGCCCTGTCTGGTGGAACCCGAACGTCGCGGTGGCGCCCTCGCGCAGGGTGCCGTTGTAGCTCATGTTCTCGGCGGTCGCGTTGGAGCCGCTCGACCCGATCCGGGCACTCCACTGGTTGGTGATCTGGACGCCCTGCGGGAGCGCCCAGGAGACGGCCCACCCGTCGACGCCGGTGCTGCCCGCGGTGACGACCACCTCCACCTGGAACCAGTTCTGCCCCTCCGAGGCCCACTGGTTCGTCACCGTGTAGGTCGCCGTGCACGCGCTCGCCGGGAGCGGCTCCGGGGGCTCGACACCACCCGCGGTGGGCGGCGGCACGACGACGGTCGGCTGCGGGGTCGGCGTCGAAGTCGGAGTCGGAGCGGGGGTGGGCGTGGGGGTCTCGGTCGGGGTCGACGGCTCGGGCGTCGGCTCCGCGGTCGGCGGGACGAGGGTGCTGAGCAGGAGGTCGGTCGCCGCGAACGGGGTGGGGGCCGGGAAGCGGTCGACGGGCTCCGGGCGGCCGTCGCACCAGCGCGCCGGGTCGAGCGTCGTGTAGCTCCCGGACGCGCACGTGAAGCCGACGACGGCATCTCCGGCCACCACCGTGCTGCCGCTCAGGTGCGCACCCGACCTGACGATGGCGACGTCCCGCACCACCGCGTCGCCCTCGACGACGGCACCGGCCTCGACCCACGCCCGGCCCTCGATGCGGGCGTTCCCGAGGACCTGCGCATCCCCGCGGACCACGGCGTCGGGGCCGACGTACGCGGTGGCGTCGACCGTCGCGGCGTCGTCCACGAACCCGCCGCCGTTGGGGTGCCAGTGACCGCCCATCGTGGCCGGGTCGGGCAGCTCGTCGGCCACGGTCGCACCCGACACCCGGAACTCGTACGCGTAGCGCGCAAGGTCGCCGTACGCGTCGCCGGCGCCGTGCTTGTGGTTCACCGTCGGGGTGCCCGCGACCACGAGGTACGCCTCGCTCTCCCCCGTGCGCAGCCGGAGCTGGACCTGCTCGTCGAGGCTCTCGGTGACGGGGCTGTACCGGGGGACGTCCCCGTTCATCGCGACGAACCCGAAGCTCAGCCCCGCGTCGGGGACGTCGTCGTGCCCCCGCACGCGCACGCGGATGTCCCGCACGCCGGGGTCGGGCTGGAGCCGCACGATCGTGAAGCCGTAGTCGGACGGGGCGAACGCGTCGAGCACCCGGTAGTGGCCGGGATCCCCCTCGACGGCCTCGACGGGTGTGGTCCGGTCCGCGAGCAGGACGGGGTCGAGCCGGTCCACCCCGGCGGCGATCGCGCTGCGGTCCATGAAGTCCCACGTCACGGTGCGCATGGCGTACTCCGCGACGCGGCGGTTGAGGTCCTCCTGGGTGAGGCCGGTCAGCCGCTTGTACGTGGTGAGCGGGTCCTCGCCGACCTCGGCCTCGCGCCACATGCTGCCGAGCAGCTGCTCGCCGTCGCGCTCGGCCAGGTACTGCAGCAGCAGCCAGCTGCCGTCGCCGAGGCGCGGGCTGGACCAGTGCAGCTGCGGGCTGCGCACCAGGTCCGCGGGGTTCCCGATCCCCCCGGGCGCGGCCACGGTGGCCAGGTACGCGGCGCTCGCGGCCCAGAACGTCGCGGCGTCGTTCGAGGCGAAGCCGCCGGGCGTATCGAGGACGGCGAAGCCCTGCACGACCTCGGCGAAGCCGCGGGCCAGCTCCCAGGACGGGTCGAACTCGGAGCCGCCGACGACGGTGGGCTCCCCCGTGACGGGCGCGGTCGCGGACTCGTGGCCGCGCGCGGTCAGCGACGGGACGTCCACGCGCAGCACACCGACCCCGTCGACCACGGCACCGGTGGCCCCGCGCCCGGACTCGGCCAGCCCTCCGCTCTCCGGGACGACCACCGTGCTCACGGGTGCACCCGGACCCGTCGACCAGGTCCCGTCGACGACGACCACGATCTTGTGCCGGCCGATCGCGCCGTCCTCGTCCACCACGTCGAGGTCGTGCACGTCGAGCGCGTACAGGGCGTCGAGCTGGGCGACGGCGCGGGCCGCGTCGAACCGCAGCTCGGCGGGCGCCCGCGTGGGGTCCGCGCCGGCCCGGTCGCCCCAGGCCAGGACCACGTCCTGTCCCTCGCGCACGTGGGCGTCCTGCCAGGGCTGCTCCCACGCGGCCGGCACCACGACGGCCTTTCCGGCCCGCAGGTTCCGCACGGCCGCGCCCGCGGCGAGCCCCGCGGCGAGGAACCCGAGGACGACGACGACGGCGATCCCGCTGCGTCCCCACCGTCCCATCCGTGCTGTCCCCTCGCCTGCCTCTCGCATGGTGCGCGCTCCGGCTCCGCCGGATGGCTGCCCCACTGTCGCCGACCGTCCCGAGGGAGTCAATCGCGAGCGCAACCACCAATCGGGTGATTCGGGTCCACGAGAGCCTCCGTGCTCATATGAGCAAAGATCGCAACGAGTGTTGCTACGCGTGCGGGCGGTGCCTACAGTGGACGGACGGGAGAGGAACCGCATGATCGAGTCGGACGAGCTGCTGTCCATCCGCGCCGCCGAGCTGTACTACGAGGAGGACAAGACCCAGGACGAGATCGGGTCGATCCTCGCGCTCACCCGCTGGAAGGTCGGACGGCTGCTGGCCCAGGCCAAGGCCAGCGGCTTCGTCCGGATCGAGATCGTGCACCCCCGCGCACGGCGGCTGCCCGTCGAGCGCCGGCTGCGCGAGACCTGCGGCCTGGCCGACGCGGTCGTGGTGTCCACCTCCGGTGTCGAGGACCAGGACGAGCTGCAGTCGCGCACCGCGCAGGCCGCCGCCGACTACCTCGCCACGCTGCGCCCGGTGCCGCGCACGCTCGGGATCAGCTGGGGACGCACGCTGGACGACGTCGCGCGGCACCTCGAGGACGATTGGGCGAGCGGCGTCGACGTCGTGCAGATCAACGGCGGCGTCAGCCTCAACCGGCGGGCCGGCACCGCGGCGTCGACCGCGGTCGCCATCGCGCAGAAGGCCGGCGGGCACGCCACGCTGCTGCCCAGCCCGGCGATCCTCGAACGGCTCGAGACCAAGCGCGCCATCGAGTCCGACCGCGCCGTCGCCGCGGTGCTCGGCCTGGCGGCCGGCGCCGACGCCTACCTGTTCAGCGCGGGCGCGGCAGACGCGAGCTCGGTGCTCGTCGACAGCGGCTACCTGACCTCCGACGACGTCGCGGGGCTCGTGCGCCGGGGCGCGGTCGGGGACGTCGTCGGGAGGTACGTCGACGCGGCCGGTGCGATCGTGGACGAGCGGCTCGACGAGCGGACCATCGGTCTCCCGCTGGAGAGCCTGCGCGCCGCAGGGCTCAGCATCGCGGTCATCGCCGGCGCAGCGAAGCACGCGGTCGCCGACGCGGTCGTCTCCAGCGGCCTCTGCACGGTGCTGGTCACCGACGAGGAGACCGCCACGCACCTCATCGAGAAGCACACGAACAGCGAGGACCCTTCATGACAGGCACCCAGATCGTCCCCGGGGAGCGCGCGATCGCGCTCCTGGGCGGCGAGGCGAACGACGCCAACCTGCGTCGCTACCTGCACGGCATCCCCGGCGTCGACGCCGTCGGGCTCGAGCAGCGGGCGGCCGGGCTCGGCACGCGCTCGATCAAGACCACCTCGAAGGCCTGGGCGCTGGACCGCATCATCGGGCTGATCGACCTGACGACGCTGGAAGGCGCGGACACACCTGGCAAGGTGCGCTCGCTCGTCGCCAAGGCGGTGACGCCCGACGCCGCGGACCCGTCGTGCCCGCGCGTCGCCGCGGTCTGCGTCTACGGCGACATGGTGCCGCACGCGGTCCAGGCGCTCGGCGCGGCGCACGGCGACCCCGACCAGGGCAAGATCGCCGTCGCCGCCGTCGCCACCGCGTTCCCGAGCGGCCGCTCCTCGCGGTCGATCAAGCTCGAGGACACCGCCGACGCGGTCGCCGCCGGCGCCGACGAGATCGACATGGTCATCGACCGCGGGGCGTTCCTGTCGGGCCGGTACGGCCAGGTCTACGACGAGATCGTCGCGGTCAAGGAGGCCTGCCGCCGCGCGGACGGCACCTACGCCCACCTCAAGGTCATCCTGGAGACGGGCGAGCTGAACACCTACGACAACGTCCGCCGCGCGTCGTGGCTGGGGATCCTGGCCGGTGGCGACTTCATCAAGACGTCCACCGGCAAGGTCGCCCCGGCCGCGACCCTCCCCGTCACCCTGCTCATGCTGGAGGTCGTGCGCGACTGGCACCGGCTCAGCGGCGAGAAGGTCGGCGTCAAGCCCGCCGGCGGCATCCGCGCCTCGAAGGACGCGATCAAGTACCTCGTGACGGTCGCCGAGACGGTCGGGGAGGAGTGGCTCACGCCGCACCTGTTCCGGTTCGGCGCCTCGAGCCTGCTCAACGACGTGCTGCTGCAGCGCCAGAAGATGACGACCGGGCACTACTCCGGCCCCGACTACGTGACGATCGACTGAAGGGCCCACAGATGTCATTCCTCGAGTACGCCCCGGCGCCCGAGTCGCAGGCGATCCTGAACCTGCGCGACTCCTACGGCCTCTTCATCGACGGCGAGTTCCGCGAGGGGCACGGCACCCCGTTCGCCTCGATCTCGCCCGCCACCGAGAAGCACATCGCGACCATCGCGCACGCCGACGCGTCCGACGTCGACGCCGCCGTCGCTGCCGCCCGCCGCGCCTACGACCGCACCTGGTCGCGCATGTCGGGCGCCGACCGCGGCAAGTACCTGTTCCGGATCGCGCGCCTGGTCCAGGAGCGCAGCCGCGAGCTCGCCGTGGCCGAGAGCCTGGACAACGGCAAGCCCATCAAGGAGAGCCGCGACGTCGACGTGCCGCTCGTGGCCGCCTGGTTCTTCTACTACGCGGGCTGGGCCGACAAGCTCGACCACGTCGGCCTCGGCGCCGCCCCGGCACCGCTCGGCGTGGCCGCGCAGGTCATCCCGTGGAACTTCCCGCTGCTCATGCTGGCGTGGAAGATCGCTCCCGCGCTCGCCGCCGGCAACACCGTCGTGCTCAAGCCGGCGGAGACCACGTCGCTGACCGCGCTGCTGTTCGCGGAGATCGTGCAGCAGGCCGACCTGCCGCCCGGGGTCGTCAACATCATCACGGGTGCCGGGGAGACCGGCGCCGCGCTCGTCGGCCACGGCGACGTCGACAAGGTGGCGTTCACCGGGTCGACGTCGGTCGGTCGCGCGATCGCGCGGTCGGTCGCCGGGACCAGCAAGAAGCTGACCCTCGAGCTGGGCGGCAAGGCGGCGAACATCGTGTTCGACGACGCGCCCATCGACCAGGCCATCGAGGGCATCGTCAACGGCATCTTCTTCAACCAGGGCCACGTCTGCTGCGCGGGCAGCCGCCTGCTGGTGCAGGAGTCGATCCACGACGAGGTCATCGACCGCCTCAAGACGCGCCTGTCGACCCTGCGCCTGGGCGACCCGCTGGACAAGAACACCGACATCGGCGCCATCAACAGCGCCGAGCAGCTGGAGCGGATCCGCGAGCTCAGCGACGTCGGCGAGGCGGAGGGCGCCGAGCGCTGGACCGCCGCGTGCACCATCCCGGAGAACGGGTTCTGGTTCGCGCCGACGATCTTCACCAACGTGTCCACCAGCCACCGGATCGCCCGCGAGGAGATCTTCGGGCCGGTGCTGAGCGTGCTCACCTTCCGCACGCCCGCCGAGGCCGTCGCCAAGGCGAACAACACCCCGTACGGCCTCTCGGCGGGCATCTGGACCGACAAGGGCAGCCGCATCCTCGCGGTGGCCGACAAGCTCCGCGCCGGCGTCGTGTGGGCCAACACCTTCAACCGGTTCGACCCGTCCAGCCCGTTCGGTGGCTACAAGGAGTCCGGCTACGGCCGCGAGGGTGGCCGCCACGGCATCGCCGCGTACCTGAAGACCGCCGCCCCCGCCGTGGCAGTCACGTCCGCACCAGCGCGCAAGACCGTCAGCAAGGGAGCCACCAAGTGACCCGCCTCGCCGTTCCCAAGACCTACAAGCTGTACATCGGCGGGGCGTTCCCGCGCAGCGAGTCGGGGCGCACCTACGAGATCGTGAGCGCGAAGGGCGCGTTCCTCGCCAACGCGGCCAAGGCGTCCCGCAAGGACGCCCGCGACGCGGTGGTCGCCGCTCGCGGTGCGGTCGGCGGCTGGTCGGGTGCCACAGCGTACAACCGCGGCCAGGTGCTCTACCGGATCGCCGAGCTCCTCGAGGGCCGCCGGGCGCAGTTCGTCGCCGAGATCGTCGACGCCGAGGGCGTGACCGCCGCGGTCGCGACCGCGCAGGTGGACACGGCCATCGACCGCTGGGTCTGGTACGCGGGCTGGACCGACAAGTACGCGCAGGTCGCCGGCAACGCCAACCCCGTCGCCGGGCCGTACTTCAACATCTCCGTCCCGGAGCCGACGGGCGTCGTCGCGATCATCGCTCCCCAGGACTCGTCGCTCCTCGGGCTGGTCTCCGCGGTCGCCCCCGCGCTCGTCTCCGGGAACACGGTCGTGGTCGTGGCCAGCGAGACGCTCCCGCTGTCGGCGATCAGCCTCGCGGAGGTCCTCGCGACGAGCGACGTGCCGAAGGGCGTCGTCAACGTCCTCACCGGCTCCCCCGCGGAGATCGCCCCGTGGCTGGCCAGCCACCAGGACGTCAACGCGCTCGACCTGGTCGGCGCCGGCGCCCTCGAGTGGGTCGACCTGCAGATCGCGGCGGCCGACACGCTCAAGCGCGTGCTGCCGCCGGAGAACGGCCCGGACGCGGCCGCCCCGTCGCTGGACCGCATCACGGCCTTCGTGGAGACCAAGACGGTCTGGCACACCAAGGGCCTGATCTAGACGGACGACGACGGCCCCCGCCCAGGTTCTGGGCGGGGGCCGTCGTCGTCGGTGCTACGCGCGGTGCCGGCCGCCCCGCGCCGACGCGTAGGCCGGGCGGATCACCTGGTCGATCAGGGCAGACCGCTCGTCGTGGTGCAGGAACGAGTGCGCTGCGGCGGTGACCGCCACGTCGCGCAGGTCGACCAGCTCCCAGCCGGCCTCCTCGACCAGCAGGGTCAGCTCGCGGGTCATCGACGTGCCCGACTGCAGGCGGTTGTCGGTGTTGACGGTGACGGCGAAGCCCAGGTTCCGCAGGCGCGTCACCGGGTGGGTGGCCACCGACTCGGCGGCGCCGGTCTGCACGTTGGACGACGGGCACAGCTCCAGCGGGATGCGCCGGTCGCGGACCCAGTGGGCGAGCGCGCCCAGCCTGTCGCCCAGCCCGTCGGTGGTGATGTCCTCGACGAGCCGCACGCCGTGCCCGATCCGGCAGGCGTGCGCGACGTGCACCGCCTCCGAGATGGACTCGACGCCGGCCGCCTCGCCCGCGTGCACGGTCGCCGGGAAGTCCGCCTCCGCGAGCGTGGTGAACGCGCTGGCGTGACGCGACGGCGGGAAGCCGTCCTCGGCACCGGCGATGTCGAAGCCGACCACGCCGTTGTCGCGGTTCTCCAGGGCGAGCGCGGCGATCTCGTCGCCGCGGTCCGCGTGCCGCATCGCGGTGATGAGGGTGCCGATCCGGATCGTGTGCCCCGCGGCGGCCGCTTCGGCGATGCCCTCGGCGAACCCGGCCTGCACGGCGTCGACCACCTGCTGGAGCGTCAGGCCCTGGGCGAGGTGCTGCTCGGGCGCGTACCGCTGCTCGGCGTAGACGACACCGTCGGCGGCCAGGTCGACCGCCGACTCGCGCGCCACCCGGCGCAGCCCGTTCTCGGTCTGCATCACGGCGACGGTGTGGTCGAACGTCTCGAGGTAGCGCTCGAGCGTCCCCGAGCTGGCGGCCTCGACGAACCAGCGCCCCAGCTCGTCCGGGTCCGTCGCGGGCAGCTCGTGGCCGATCTCGGCGGCGAGCTCGATGATCGTCGCGGGCCGCAGCCCGCCGTCGAGGTGGTCGTGCAGGACGACCTTGGGCAACGTGGGGATCAGGGCGACGAGCGCGGCGACGGGGTCGGGGGTGGCCTCGGACGGGTCGCTGGGGGCGTCAGCCACCGAGGGCTCGGAGGGGGAGGTCATGGGCTCACCGTACCGGGACGGAACCCCTCGAATGCGATCAGGTGTCAGCATCCTCATCGTCGGCGGGCACCTCGGTGTCCTGCTCGACCACATCCGCCTCGTCGGCACGGCCGTCGCGGTCCGCCCGCGCGAAACCCGGCTCGTACTCCTCCGGGTCGGCGGTGTCGTCTGCCTCGTCCGTCAGGCTCCGCGGACCGTCCGGGTCCACAGGAGCGAGTCCGGCGTCCTTCCAGGCGTCACTTCCGGGCACGGTGCTCATCCGTCCATCGTGCCCCCGTCCGCGCGACGCCGCGAGGTGATCAGGCGTCGATGCGGTCGATCACGAGGGGCCGCAGGGGCACGACCGTGCCCTCCGGCGCCACGACGACGGCGCCTGCCAGCGCGTCGAGCGCACGCCCGAACCGGTCCGGCGTGTCCGTGTGCAGCGTCATGAGCGGCTGCCCCGCCCGCACGGTGTCCCCCGGCTTGGCGTGCAGCTCGACGCCCGCACCGGCCTGCACCGGGTCCTCCTTGCGCGCGCGTCCGGCACCGAGCCGCCACGCGGCGATGCCGACGGCGTACGCGTCCAGCTCCGCGACCACGCCGTCGGTGTCCGCGAGCACCTGGGACGTCTCCCGGGCCACGGGCAGGGGTGCGTCCGGGTCACCGCCCTGGGCGGCGATCATCCGCTTCCACGCGTCCATCGCCCGACCGTCCCGCAGGGCCGCCTCGACGTCGTCGGCCGGGCGCCC